>CAZORZ010000192.1:0-3528 GCA_964582255.1 uncultured Gammaproteobacteria bacterium
AGGCTTAAACCTTGTTGAGGTTTACCCTAATGGGATTTCAACTAGCTTGCCCTTTGATACTCAGCTTGAGTTAATTCACAGTATTTCAGGGTTTGAGAAAGCACATATTATTCGACCCGGTTATGCCATTGAATATGATTTTTTTGATCCGCGAGATTTACGCGCAACCTTAGAAACTAAATACATTAAAGGCTTATATTTTGCAGGTCAAATTAATGGCACTACGGGCTACGAAGAAGCTGCCGCCCAAGGTTTAATGGCAGGTGCGAATGCCGCCGCAAGAGCCTTAGAAAAAGATGAAATAAGTTTTGAGCGTTCAGAGGCTTATATGGGTGTTCTGGTTGATGACTTAACCACGCGAGGCACTTTAGAGCCATACCGCATGTTCACCAGTCGAGCAGAATATCGCTTATTATTACGTGAAGATAATGCCGATTTAAGGCTTACCGAAAAGGGTTGGAATGCTGGTTTAGTCAGTGAAGAGCAATGGCAAAAATTTAATCAATATCGAGAAGAATTGGTGTTAATTGAACAGTCTTTAAAAGAAACATGGGTGCGTCCAGATACAGTAGGTATTGACGCTTTAACACAGCAGCTCGATAAGCCACTGGCGCATGAATATAACTTGCGTGATTTATTAAAACGCCCAGAGTTGAAAATAGAGCATTTAGCTGGATTTATGGATAAGCAATATTCCAAAAAAGTATTGCAGCAGGCTGAAGTAAAAACTAAATACGAAGGTTATTTAAATCGCCAGCAAGAAGAAATAGATAAGGCAAAACATAACGAACAAACCTGTTTGCCCGACAGTCTTGTTTTTAAAAACGTGCGGGGTTTATCCAATGAAGCCTGTCAAAAGCTAGAAGAATACAAGCCAAGTACTATTGGTCAAGCAGGGCGTATCTCTGGCATCACGCCAGCAACTATTTCATTGCTGTTAGTACACTTAAAGCGCACTGGTAGTTAGTATCGTCTCCAACACAAATTAAATGGTAAAAGCATGAAAACAATGACCTGCAAACAATTAGGTGGAGCTTGCGACAAGTCCTTTACAAGTAACACTTTTGAGGGGATGGTGGAACTAAGCAAAGTGCACGGCATGGAAATGTTTGCCGCGCAAGATGCAGGGCACATGCAAGCGATGATGAAGATTCAAGCCTTAATGCAAAATCCAGAAGCACTGAAGCAGTGGTTTGACACTAAGAAATTAGAATTTGAAGCGTTGACTGATGATGAACAATAAGCGGGTCGTTGAGCAATGAGAGAGCAGCTATGTGCTGGCTTAGATAAGCTAGAAATTGAATATGAAACGCATCAAATTGATGTGTGCTTAGCTTATTGTCAGTTGTTATTAAAATGGAATAAAGCCTTTAATTTAACGGCTATTAAGCAGCCTCACAAAATGGTGTCACATTTATTGTTAGATAGCTTATCTGTGTTGCCTTATATTAAAGAAAAGAAACAATTACTTGATGTGGGATCGGGGGCAGGGTTGCCAGGTGTGCCGTTGGCTATTTTTATGCCAGAAGCTAATTGGGTGTTGTGCGATAGTAATGGCAAGAAAACCCGATTCATAAAACAGGCGTGTGCAGAGTTGGGGTTTGAAAATATATCGGTTGTGAATAAGCGGGTGGAAGATTATCATCTTGCGTCATCATTCGATGTGATCTTAAGCAAGGCTTATGCGTCGCTTGCTGATTTTGTTAAATCAACGCAGCATTTGTGCTCTGAGGGTACAATTATCATGGCTTTAAAGTCGGGGCTGCCTGCACAAGAGAAGCAACAAGTTGATTTAACTAATAAGCAGTTTGATGAAACCTTTCTGACAGTTCCCGGCATTAATGAGTCGCGTTCTATCGTAACCATTAAAAATGTATAAAAATTATGACTAAAGTAATTGCGATAGCGAATCAAAAGGGCGGCGTGGGTAAGACCACAACATGCGTCAATTTAGCAGCCTCATTGGCGGCAACAAAGCGCCGCGTTTTGTTAATAGATATGGATCCACAAGGTAATGCCACCATGGGTAGCGGCGTTGATAAGTCGAATGTTCAATATACCTCTTGTGATGTGTTGTTAGGTGACGCGTCAGTGGCTGAGGCTAGAGTGACCGTCTCAGAGATCGGCGTCGATATATTGCCTGCCAATGCGGATTTGACAGCCGCCGAAGTACAATTGATGAATAAAATTGGCCGTGAACGTCAATTAGAGTTGGCGCTTAAAAAGGTAAAGGATGATTACGATTACATTCTAATCGATTGTCCACCCACCTTAAATATGCTGACAGTAAACGCCTTGGTAGCAGCAGATGGTGTGCTAATTCCGATGCAATGCGAATATTACGCCTTAGAGGGCTTGACTGATTTGCTGGAAACCATTGAGCAGATCAGAGCGAGTGTAAACCCCGACATCAAGCTCGAAGGTTTATTAAGAACCATGTATGACCCGCGAAACAATTTGTCAAATGATGTGTCATCGGAATTAGTGGAGCATTTCGGCGATCAAGTTTATCGCACGGTTATCCCAAGGAATGTGCGATTAGCGGAAGCCCCTAGTTATGGGCAACCTATATTGCATTACGATAAAAACTCACGTGGTTCAATGGCTTATCTGGCTTTGGCTGGTGAAGTGTTACGCCGTGACGAACGCCAAAAAAGCATTAACTAGGATAGATAAAGTTGAAGAAAAAAAGATTGGGTCGAGGCTTAGGTTCATTGATCGGTAGTGTTGAAAAGATAGTCAACGTCACTAAAGAAGAAGCCAATAACGCGATGCGCGAGATAGATGTTGATCGTATCGTTCGTGGTGCATATCAACCCAGAAAGCATTTTGACGAAGATGCCTTAAATGAGCTTGCAGATTCAATAAAAGCACAAGGTATTATTCAGCCGATTGTTGTGAGGGCTCAAGGAGAACAGTTTGAGCTGATTGCAGGTGAGCGTAGATGGCGAGCGGCTCAAATTGCAGGTTTACAACAAGTACCAGTAGTCATTCGAGATATTGATAGCCAAGCCGCCGCAGCCATTGCGTTGATTGAAAATATCCAGCGTGAAGACTTAAACCCATTAGAAGAAGCGTTTGCACTTGAACGGCTAATAAAAGAATTTGAATTGACGCACCAGCAAGTGGCTGATTCTGTGGGGCGTTCACGTACGGCAGTGACAAATTTACTGCGCCTATTGGATTTAACTGAGGCGGTTAAAGCTTGGGTTAATCAAGGTGCGTTAAGCATGGGGCATGCTCGAGCATTATTGGTGCTTGAGGCTGATGATCAAGTAGAAGCAGCTAAGATTGTGGTTAATCGCTCTTTATCGGTGCGAGAAACTGAGGCTTTGGTTAAGCAATATCAATCGCCTAAAGACGCAATAATTAAGCCCCCAGTTGATCCAGATGTGAAGCGATTAGAGAATTCATTGTCTGAAAAATTGTGTGCAAAAATCGCTATTCAGCAAGGAAAAGGTGGTGCAGGAAAGTTAGTGATTCATTACCATAATGCTGATGAGTTAGAAGGGATCCTGGGTCATATTT
>CAZORZ010000193.1:0-3519 GCA_964582255.1 uncultured Gammaproteobacteria bacterium
AATATTGTTTTTAAATAAACAACGAACCAATAGCAGAAATAGTTATTGGCAAATTAGCCAGTCCTATACCTGCTATCAAATAACCCCAAAACTTTGATACAGGGCTTTCTTGTGAATTCTCGCCAAACAGTCGCATGATAAAAAGAGCCCTAAATAAAGACAGCCAACCAAACATCGAAGCAAGTGCAAAAATAGCTGAGCTCATACCTTGGACAGGTGTTGTTGCATTGATGCTTGTGGCATAAAGATAAGCGCCCAAACCATTGCTCTCAATAACACCAAACAGCTCATTACTCGTAATAAACATCACGCTTGATAATGAACAAAGAGAAGTACCCGCGATAATCCTAAAGAGAACATTAGCGCCATCATTGTTCGATTGCATTTGACTGGTATTTTTACTCCACTTCATAAAACCAGAGATCACTAAAAACAAACCAACTAAAGCTGCCAGAATTGGTATTGTATTGTGAATTTCAAACGCTAATTCTGCAATATTTGTCCAAGTGTTCTGACCTAAAACACTTGCCGCTGATTCAGCTGATAGATCAAAGCTAGGAAGAGATATAACAGCCATTACTTAGCTTGATTTTTTTAACATCTGGCCATTAGACATAACAACCGTTGCTGGACTTGACCTAATAGCCTCAACAGTATAATTCGTATTTGGTATCTTCATGCCGGGACTTATTTGTAATAACTTACCTTTTTTTCCACGTATCCAAGCCGTTCTATCAACAATACCAAGTAACTTAACATCGGTAATAATAGTGGGTACTTTAACGCTATCAGCAACACGTTGATTCCCCACCAAATAATTCGACTTAGCAATTACTTTTTTATTTCCTTTAAGGCCGCTTCTTGCTCTTTTAAGCCTGGCAACGACACTATCAAGGGTTGCCGCTTGGCTTTTCATCTTTCGATCAAGAGCTGAGAAGCGGAGCTTGATTTTAATCAACCCTTTTTCGGTTTCAGTTGATGCTATACTCTTTGCTGATTGTGCAGCATCTTCTTGAATGGCATTAACAACAATCTCAAGCGTATTTAGACGCTCAATAAGATTTTCGTCAATTTCACCACCTGAATAATCCGCGCGCTGACCAAGAAGATGATCCCTTTCTTTTTTTAATACATTTATAACTCCATCAAATTCTTTTGCTTGTTTTTTAAGCGCTAGTGTTATTTTTTTATCGACTAAAGTCCCTATTTCAAATTTAGATAAGGGCAAGGACGATGATAAGCTTATTTGTTTGCTACTAAAGGATTTTATAGCAGGGGCTACCAATACAGAACTTACAACTAAATCTTTATTTTGATTTTCTTCACCGCTACCGCTCATGAGCGGCTGCTTTACTATTAAAGGCGTTCTTTTTTGCTGAACATGAGCCGAAGTCGCGCGCTCAAATTCACTTACAGCAACAGGAGTATTTTCTTGCGGAAACATAAGAACATAAGAAAAATATAAAACAGTAGGAACAAAGATAGCCGCTCCGACCAACAATCCTTTTTGCAGATTGTTAAGACCGCCACTTGATTCTAATTCTTCATCTTCTAATTCTTCATCTTCTTCTAATTCTTCTTCTAATTCTGCCGCTTCTAATTCTTCCTCTTCTAATTCTAATTCTTCCTCCAAGGCACTCAATAAAGAATTAGATTCGATGAGCTGATCACTACTTAGAACAGGAATATCTGAATTTTTATCAGCAAAAACAAAATCATCACTAGAATTCATCTGATTGCTATCCTGATCTGCCTCAGATTCTTCAAACTCTTCTAACTCATCAAAGGATGTTGAATTTGCCATTATTAAATTACCTTACTTATTGTTATTGATTACATTAAAAATACATTGCATTTTACACTTACTTGATTAAAATACAATGACTATTGTTTTATATTTTCGACCAGTTCTGCGATTAAGCCATCAATAATTTCGGCTGATGACTGACCATCGCTCATTTCAAGTCTTTTTTCTATTTCACTCTCAATACTGCCGCCGGGATAATGCCGAGCAAGAACAGCACGAGCTCGCTTAGGCCCAACAATGGAATAAAGCTTATTCCTGACCCGATTATCCATTGGAGTCGTTGATAAACCCCATAACTCAAGAGAGCCCGTGGTATAACGTAACAATTGCTCGCTCTCACCATGATTAGTGATTAACCGACAAAAAACATAAGAACCGCCTTTGTCAGGTTTGCGACAGAAACTCTTAATTTGAGACATTGTGTTATTTGATAAGCCAAATAATCGCTGCACCTCTACACCATCAGTTCCCGCACCCACGCCAAAAATATAAACACTGGTTGATAAATTAATAATGGTTTCACTAAAATCAGCAGGGCGCTGCGAAAATAAAGAAACACCCACGTTATACTTTGGCCCTTCTCGTATATCGACAACAACTTGTGACGATACCGACTCATGGCCACCCGTGCGATGATACTCATCATAGATAATTTCTTTAACTGCTGACTCCATTTTCTCAGCCTTATTTAAAAAATAAGACTGATAAATAGGAGAGCATTGTTTTTCACTTAATTTAGTAGCATCATCTTTTTTTAGATAAAAATCACTTGCTCCCATCCATCGCGCCAACATAAACATAATGGCAGATTGTTTCTGGTCTTTGGCGTGACTCGAAGGCACTGTTACCTCAGCTAAATCCAAAGCTAAAACAGACGCTTTTTGAGGTCTAAAATTGGTCGTATGCGCTAAAATAGGTAATGATTTAATCGTTTCTGTTAATGCTCTAAATGTGTAAGTGATAACAAGCTCACCTGTTTCATTAACCGTGGTATCTTTATAAAGTAATGCTATTCGAGAATCAGAGGTTAAAACAGCAAGATCAGGTAAGGTAAATGATGCATAACTATGAGCTTCCATAGCCAATACCTCATCACCTAGCGCAAATAAAATATCCCTAACCTCATACCACGTTGAGCCCTTTTCATTAACCCGCTCTAAAACGCTATCAATATTAGAATTTAACCCTAAAGTATAAAGTTTAGGGTTACTGTAAGGTGAGTAATACTCAAACGCATACTCAACTAAAGACTGAATAAAACCTGCTACCGCACCATTAGCTGTTTTTTCGCTCAAAGACGTACAATAAAGGGTGGTCATGCGAACACAAAACTGAATATGTTCTTGACGAGGTAGATTTAAACCAAAATCAAGCTCGTAAATATTATATGAAAACTCAGCGGGGTTCATGGTCACACGATAATGCTGAAATTCATCTCTTCGTGAATCGGGAACACTGTTTTTTAATAAATCAATAACCCCCGATGATGACCAACCTGAATCAATAATTAAAACCTTGGGTAGGCACGTTTGCCCAGAACTTAAAACTAAAGACAAAATTCGAGAGTTTGAAAACATTGATTTGCCCATTCTCATGGGCGCAAAACCTAGTGTAACACGAGCGGTCTGCTGCCGACTAACGAGCTGTACTGGATAGCTCACGCCCGTATCAGTGCGACACATCAATGATCCTAACCTAAAGGGGCTTCCTGC
>CAZORZ010000194.1:0-3510 GCA_964582255.1 uncultured Gammaproteobacteria bacterium
TAGATAGCGCGTTGAGATATTTACAGCATTTATCTGTTGAGTTAAAAGCTCTTTAAATTGAGTGAAAAATTGCTGTGTTGTCTTAGCGTTGCTCATAATAGCTTTTCTATTTCTACGAATTTCTGGGCAATCACATCAGCGTTTGGTAGATATTCACCATTGGCTATTGAGAGTTTTATGGAATCTACCTTAGCGCTATCTATTTCAGGTATCTTGTCCATTTGAATAGACATAGCCTCAAGCAATTTAGTGCTCTTTATATCAACAACGCTCGAAGAGCTGGCGCTAGAAGACGTGCTGCTATTAGACGCTTGTGGTGAAGCCTCTTTACCTACTGTTGCGGGCGGTGTGTTTCTAACTCGATTATGAGCATTAATGGCATCAGTCATGATGAATCTCCAAAATTAAAATTTCCTATTACCTATATCGGCAGTAGCTTTAAAAACTTAAGCATTTATTTTAATAAAACTAAATAAAATTGCTTAAAGATTAACAAATACAAGTCCTGCATCTTTTACAGTCCCTTCAATTACTTTTAGTGAGTTATTATTTCGTACTTTTATCAGTTGTCCCTTGCTCGCTGAGTGTAGTGCGGTAGCCGATACTTTAATGCCAAGACCTGAGGCATTAAGCTGTAGCGTCACTTGTTGGCCAGATTTAATAAGTTTTTTGGCTTTTAAGTTACTGGGGGATAATATAGTACCTGATTTAAGTTCTCTTTTTGTTTCAAGGTATCTGAGTTGCTCCAGATGCGTATAAAAACCTTTTATTAAATATTTTTCATTGGTTTTTTTGACGATCACGTCACTTTCGTCAATGATTTGACTACGGGTAACGGGATTTTTTAACACCAATACATCTTGAAATAAGGTGATATTGACTGGTAAATGCATCCTCCATTTTACAGGTGATACACAGCTTAATTTTAATAAGGTGTTACCCGATTTTTTATGTTGATTATTATATTCAATATGTACGTCAGTGTTACATTGTTTTAATTTTAGTCTCGAATTTATTTTTTTTATGCTGATAATGGCAGGGTAAGGGCTATCTAAGGCACTGTTTTTTATAAAGTTCTCTGCTTGAATCTGTAACGACATTAAATTTTCAAATTGATGGTTTGCACTGCTTGCCAGTGCGCTATTACTGAGCACCAAAATAAATGCAAATGAGAAAAATAAATTTAGTTTCATTGTCTATACTTATTGTTGATGAATCATTGTCATTAGCAACTGACGTCATTCATGCGGTTTAATTAGATATGTATCGCTGTCAATAATACATGCATTAATTGTTCCAAATGTTTCTCGTCATCATTGTATTAATTTTGTTAAAGAAAATGATTAATATGCCGATGATATTTTAACTAGAAATGATATGAGGAAATCTCTATGTCCGGAGTAATGGCGAGTGTTGACCAACGTACCCAGTTGGCCGGTAGGAATCGATTAGAGTTATTAATGTTCCGTTTAGCGGGGCCACAGCTCTATGGTATAAATGTATTTAAAGTGAGGGAAGTACTGCAATGCCCACCTCTTAATAGCATTCCGCAATCCCATGGTGTGGTAAGAGGCATCGCTCATATTCGTGGGAAAACTATTACTGTGATGGATTTGAGCTTGGCTATTGGTGGTCCAGCTATTCAAAATATTGACGAAAAATTCATTATTATTTCTGAATACAACAGAACAATTCAAGGCTTTTTGGTTAATGAAGTTGATCGAATAATTAATTTAAACTGGAAAGATATTCTCCCACCTCCTGCTGGCACATCAGGAACCAGTTACTTAACAGCGGTTACCCATATTGAAAAAAATATGGTAGAGATTATTGATGTTGAGCGTGTTTTATCTGAGGTTATTGGTGTTAAGGAGGATGTTAAACAAGAAATACTAGATAAGGTTGATGGTGCTTCGGTAAAAAAGAATATTGTAATTGTTGCAGATGACTCCGTTGTTGCTCGAAAGCAAGTACAACGAACTGTTGAGAAAATGGGTTTAGAATGCATCACGACTAAGGATGGTAAAGAGAACTTAGATTTATTAAAAGGTTGGGCTGCTAATGACGACGAACGCTTAGGGCGCATTGCATTAATTATTTCAGATATTGAAATGCCTGAGATGGATGGTTATACCTTTACTACAGAATTGAGGGCGGATGATAGCATTAAGCATTTATATGTTATTTTACACACCTCCATGAGTGGCGTATTCAATCAAACGATGGTGGATCACGTTGGCGCAAATAAATTCATTGCTAAATTCGAACCAGATTTATTAGCGGAAGCCATTATTGAAGCTATTGAAATTGTCAGTGATTGATTTTTAAAAGCGGCAAGCACTCCTCATTAAAAGCGGCAATGTTGCCGCTTTTTTTGTTTATAGAGGGAACAAATATACCGCTATAAAATCGTTCTGTTTTCTAAGTTGTTGTTTTATAAGTAATACAAATTTGTTGGCACTTTATCTGCTTATGCTCACTGTAAGTTAAAAATAACCTTGAGCAGAAATTATGGCTATCAGCATAGATCGATCTTTTTCAGTGCACGATGATGCACTTGTGTTGCGTTCTCGTCGTACTAGCATTATCGCTTCAAATATAGCTAATGCTGATACGCCAAACTATAAAGCCAAAGATATGGATTTCAATATGATGATGAAACAAGTTCAGTCAAATGAGTCTCAATTTTCAATGAAAAAGACAAGTCAAAACCATTTGTCAAATCATCAGCCTTTGGTCACAGAGCAAATCGTTTATAGAAACCCTTTAAATGCTTCATTAGATGGCAATACAGTTGATATGCATGTCGAACAGGCAAGTTTTTCAGAAAATGCGGTTAAGTATCAGGCATCATTTTCTTTTTTAAGCAGTAAGATTAAAGGCTTAATGTTAGCCATTAAAGGACAATAGTCATGGGACTCTTTTCGAATTTTAATATTTCAGGTGGTGCGATTAGTGCGCAGTCTATACGTTTAAATACCATTGCCAGTAATATGGCAAATGCAGATACCGTAAGTTCTACCGAAGAGGGCGCTTATCGGGCACGACAAACGGTCTTTCAAGCATCAATGATTTCTCAAAATAGCCCTGAATTAGCAGGTGTTAAAATGCTGGGTATTGTCGAAAGTAATGCACCAGTTATTAAAAAATATGATCCTAACAGCCCCTTTGCAGGCGAAGATGGTTACGTGTTTGCTACTAACGTCGATACTGTAGAAGAGATGGTTAATATGTTGTCGGCCTCACGCTCGTATCAAAATAATGTTGAAGTGTTAAATACCACTAAGACCCTACTCATTAGAACTTTATCTTTAGGTCAATAGTCATGGCAGATATAAATTCAGATATTTACTCTCAACTTGGCCTTAACAAGGTTACTGATACAAAAATAAAAGATACCAACAGTTTAGGTCAAGAAGAATTTCTTGAGTTAATGACGTCACAGTTGTTAAATCAAGACCCTTTAGCACCCATGGAAAATGGTGATTTTATTGGGCAAATGGCTTCATT
>CAZORZ010000195.1:0-1384 GCA_964582255.1 uncultured Gammaproteobacteria bacterium
AACATTGCTCATCAACACTGATTCGATCGGTTTCTGATCAATTGATTGATCTAAACTTAACCAATACCTGCGAATTAACTGCTCGTCTTTTAACAGGTATTCAACACGTTGCAGATGGCTACGCTGAGCACCAATATAATTAACCCAACCTAGACGAGTGAACTCTAGTTTAGCCTCGGATAATTTTAGTGCTGGCTGCTCATCGCCATATTCATCTCTAATCTTTCTAGACGTGAGCTGCAATATATCTTTTTCGATAATTGATAAGCTAAATTGTAATTCTGCCAGCGTATTATTCGAATTTTTTATCTGCTCACTTGAACGAATCACTTGGTTTAATCCGCCATAAGCCATCACTCCCATTAAAGCAAAAATCGCAACACTGATTAGCATTTCTAATAATGTAAAGGCACGCTTTCTCTTAATGAACGATGCCTTAATCAGAGGGTTTTTAATCTGTATATTCATGGCGCTGCCATAAACCCAGTTAACTGATAGAGCGTAAAATCACGTTCACCATCTAAACTAACGGAGATATCAATACGGCGTAATAAAGGGTCGTCAGTGGCCGTTATTTTTTTTTGCCAATGCCATTGTTGGTTGGCTGATTCGGCCTCACCTTTGGTTGTCGATACACGCGGCCATTTTTGGCCAATTCGGGTCAGCACCAGCTGATTACTAGCAACGACCATTGCAATCGTTTTATTCTTCAAATGCTGAGCATTCTTTGTACTGGCAGTATTTCCCTCAACAATAGCGCCTAAGGTAATGGCGATGATGGCTAGGGCCACCATGACCTCTAACAGGGTAAATCCATTACGCTTATACACGCTTAAAAACATTCAAAGCCCCTCAGTATAGACGTTTATTTGGCCGTTAAAGGTGCCCGTTATGGTCATTAATAACTCATTTTCACGGTCACTTAAGGTCCATTCAAAAGGGCTCATTTCACCGCTGGCTAGTAGTAAAATATGCGGTTCAATTTTATCTTTTGTTAATGGTTTAACTATTTTTTCATCAATCAATAGCTCTTGTTTGTAGTGTTTAAGCTTATTTTGAGGTTGCAGTGGCTTTATATTAAGCGGTATCCATTGATTGTCATCAAGTACTAAAAACACATAACCGTCAGGCGTGATGCTTAGGGCATAATTTTCATTATTAAGACGCCCTTCTTGATGAGCATATTTTAACAATTTAGCTATATTTTGAGTCAATGCTTCAAATTTATGATTGGGATTAATCAGTGACGTATTAAGCAGCACCCCTGTGACAATAATGCCCGCTAAGGTAACAACAACTATGAGCTCTAACAGGGTAAATCCCTTGTGCTTGTTCATTGTTTAAGGAATCTCTGATTAAGTTAATAAAATTTGAGCGCAGAAAA
>CAZORZ010000195.1:1443-3504 GCA_964582255.1 uncultured Gammaproteobacteria bacterium
TTTCGGTGAAAATATCGGCAGTTTTAGCAAGTTCAAAATTATTGGACTTGTTCATAGTTTCCTTAAGAATAATTAACCTAAATTCCAATTACCGATATCGCTATCTTCTTCTTCACCACCCTCTTGACCATCTGCACCTAAAGAGAAAATGTCGATCTCGCCATGATTACCTGGGTTTAGGTACTGATAATCATTACCCCACGGGTCTTTACGTAATCGTTTGATGTATCCACCTTTACGCCAATTTTTAGCCGAAGAAGGCGCACTAATGAGTGACTTTAAGCCATCATTAGTGGATGGATACTTAAAATTATCTAGTTTATAAAGCTCTAATGACGAATCTAAAACACGAATATCACTTTTGGCTTTACTGACACGTGCATCATCTGTACGTCCTGCGACCTTTGGTGCGATATAGGCTGCCATGATGGCGATAATGGTCACCACCACGATAATTTCTAGTAATGTAAATCCCGATTGAGCTTTTCTTTGATGTATTGATTGAGTATTCATGTGTTACCTAAAACGTCCTATTAATTAATTTACGAGTTTAATTTAACTTTTAAAATCTTTAGAAACCACAGTATGCTTAGCGCTAAGCCACAAATAAGTCCATAAGCATGTGCATCGACTACCACTGGCGCATTCAACAATGTTTCACTGCTTACTGAAGCGCCCCAAAATTGTTCTGCTAATATTTTTGTCATCACGAAGACAAGAATAAGGCTTGCCATCATTTTATCTTGTTTAAAGCTCAAAATCCCTGCCAAAAAAAACAAGCCGTACAGCACCCCAGAAAAGCCAACATACCAGTTTAACTGAGCGTTAAATAACAAAAAAGCAGCGGAGATAAACACGCTATGAATTAAAATGATGCTTAGCCAAAAAACACTGTGCCAACGCACCCGTAAAATAGCCACGAGTAATAATAAACCCAAACTATTTAATAGCCAATGCGTCCAGTTTAAATGCACCCAATGTGCTGACAATACACGCCAAAACTCACCGTTCGATAACACATCAGCTTCATAACGAAAATATTCCTTACCTAACAGCTGTAATACAGCCATAAAGCTTATCCATATAATAGGAAATAGATAGAACTTGTAATGCTTACGGTAACCGCTCACTGTGCGCCCCAAAGGAAGTACTCTTGGGTTTTAGCTGCATGACTGCCATCCCTGGCAGCCTTGCGGTAACTGCTCCTTGCTTTACCTGCATGACTGCCATCCCTGGCAGCCTTATTGAAGTAAATCATTCATGTCAAAAATTGGTAGTAAAATAGCCAGTACGATGACCATGACCGCACCGCCCATAATTAAGATCATCGCAGGTTCAAATAAGCCTAAGAACATGGCGGTAATGCCTGAAAATTCGTTTTCTTCTGTTTTAGCAGCTCGTTCCAGCATTTCGCCTAATCGACCACTGCTTTCACCGTTTGCCACCAGTTGTAACATTAAGGGACTAAAATAGGTGGTTTCTTCTAAGGCGTCTGATATCTTCCTCCTTCTCTCACCTTTTCACAAGCAACTAACACGGCTTGCTTAATGGCACTGTTTAACACCACTTCAGCTGAAATAATCATCGCATCTAAAGCTGGCACACCACTGCCCACTAAGATGCTTAAGGTACGAGAGTAACGAGAGGTATTTGATAATTTAACTAAATGCTCAATGAATGGGATTTTCAATAAAAAACGATCCCAAATTATTTTAAACCATGGCAAGGTTAATAATTTTTGAAAAATAATGACCAAAGCAATGATCGACACGAAAAGATGTAAACCATAGTTTTGTAAAAAATCTGAAATGCTGATTAAAAATAATGTGATTGCGGGCAACTCTTGGTCAAAACCATCAAACACTTCGATAATTTGAGGCACGACAAAAGTGAGTAATCCAGTGACTAATACAATAGAAACCACGGTGAGTAAAACGGGATAAATAAGCGCCAACTTAGTTTTTTGTAACAGCTCTTGTTTTGATTCCATGTAGTCTGCTAAACGCAGCATGACCACATCTAATATGCCTGATTGCTCGCCTGCATGTACGGTTGCACAGT
>CAZORZ010000196.1:0-3490 GCA_964582255.1 uncultured Gammaproteobacteria bacterium
TTCCTCTATTTAGGTGTTTTAGGTCTATATAACGCGATTGAAGATAAGCGTACCGCGGCTCGGGCAGTGTCAATATTAGCCATAGTCGGAGTAATTAATATCCCGATTATTCATTACTCAGTTGAATGGTGGAACTCTTTACACCAAGGCCCAACAGTATTTAAAGCAGGTGGACCGGGTATGGATACTGATATGTTAATTCCATTAATGGTGATGGCTATGGCATTTAAAGTATATTTTATCATTAATTTATTACAGCGTTGTCGCGCAGAATTACTTGAAAGAGAGCGAAATAGTAAATGGGTAAAGGAACTTATTAGATCATGAGTATGTCTGAATTCTTTCACATGGGTGGATATGCCAGTTATGTCTGGTTTTCGTATGGCTTAACCGCTGTTTCTTTAGCGATAACTTGGGTGTTACCGGTGATGCGGCGAAAAGCAATACTTAAAAAATTAGCACGACGTTTAGAGCAAGAAGACTCTTAATAACTTTAAATACGATAAAACTTATGACTCCAGCGAGAACAAAACGATTAACATTAATCTTATTAATGATTGCAGGCATTGGCGTTGGTGTGTCATTTGCCTTAAAAGCTTTTAATGAAAACATCATGTTTTTCTTTACCCCCGATGAAGTTATGGCAGGTAAGGCACCTAAAGACAAAAAATTTCGTATTGGTGGTTTAGTGGTTGAAGATAGCGTACACCGCCCAGGCGAAGGTTTAACAGTACATTTCAAATTAGTCACTAAAGGCGAGCAACTACTTGTTAAATATACAGGTATTCTTCCTGATTTATTTCGTGAAGGACAGGGCATTATTGCCAATGGCCGACTCGATGCAGAAGGTGATTTTGTTGCTGATGAAGTGCTGGCAAAACATGATGAGAATTACATGGCACCTGAAATTGCAGCCGCAATGGCAGAACATGAGAAAACTAAAATCTTAAACGATAAAATGAGTAAAGGCATATGATTCCAGAGTTAGGCCATTTTGCATTAATTATTGGGCTGTGCTTCGCCTTTATATTAGCTATTTTCCCAATGATAGGAGCTACCACAGGTAACGTAAGGTGGATGAATTTAGCTAAGCCAGTGGCGTATGGACAGCTACTTTTTGTTGGCTTTTCTTATGTATTACTCACTTGGGCTTTCATTAGTCACGATTTTTCTGTGGCTTATGTGGTCAATAATTCCAATACCACCTTACCGCTGTTATACCTTGTTTCTGGTGTATGGGGTGCTCATGAAGGCTCTTTATTGTTATGGGCCTTAATCTTAACTGTGTGGACAGCCGCCGTCGCAATATCAAGTGATCATATTCCAAAGGCAATGCTGGCTAGAGTGTTATCCATCTTAGGGTTTATCAGTATTGGTTTTCTATTATTTATTATTCTCACCTCTAATCCATTTGACCGTATATTTCCTATGCCGTTTGAGGGAAGGGATTTAAACCCATTGTTACAAGACCCTGGCTTAGCCATTCATCCACCCATGCTGTACTTGGGTTATGTTGGTTTTTCTGTTGCCTTTGCTTTTGCTATCGCCGCTTTAATATCAGGGCATATAGACACGGCATGGGCGCGTTGGTGTCGCCCTTGGACTAATGCTGCATGGATGTTTTTAACCTTAGGCATAGCTCTTGGAAGCTGGTGGGCCTATTACGAATTAGGTTGGGGTGGTTGGTGGTTCTGGGATCCAGTTGAAAACGCGTCGTTTATGCCGTGGTTATTGGGTACCGCATTAATACATTCACTTGCTATTACTGAGAAGCGAGGCACTTTTAAAGCGTGGTCTGCACTATTGGCTATCTTTGTCTTTTCATTGAGTTTATTAGGTATGTTTTTAGTGCGCTCAGGTGTTTTGACGTCTGTTCATGCTTTTGCCAGCGACCCTGAACGTGGTATTTTTATTCTCATGTTCCTAGGTGTTGTTGTTGGCGCATCTTTGCTTTTATATGCTTGGCGTGCCCCTCTATTAAAAAGTGCATCCTCAACAGAGCTGTTTTCAAGAGATATGTTGTTATTGTTGAACAATGTCTTTTTAACCGTGGTAACTATAGCCATCTTACTGGGAACTCTTTATCCAATTTTGGTTGATGCAGGTGGCAGTAAAATTTCTGTTGGCCCCCCATATTTCAACTTTGTATTCATTTTACTGATGGCGCCAATAGGTATGTTATTGGGTGTTGGTATGTTTTTACGTTGGAAAAAAGACACTTGGAAACGTATGTCTTCTAAATTGTTGAAGCCAGCGATCTTAGCCGCTGTTATAGCAATAATAGCGATTTCCCTTATCCCTCAGTGGATGTGGCAAGCCGTTATGGGTTTAGTGATGGCGGCATGGGTGTTTAGCGCAATTGTATTTATGCTGTATGAAAGAGTTAAGGGTAAACCCTCAATTATGAAGACTCTTAGAGGGACTCCTGCTGGCTTTTATGGCATGTTAATGGCGCATTTAGGTGTTGCTGTATTTATTGTTGGTGTCACCTTAACCAGTTTGTATACGCTAGAAAAAGATTTGCGTATGGAGCCAGGTGATATCTATTCAATTGCTGGTTACGATTTTGTTTTTGAAGGTGTAAAGGAAGTGCCTGGACCAAATTATATGTCATCAACAGGGCGCTTTAATGTGACTGCTGAAAACTTTAGCGTGATCATGCATCCTGAGAAACGTATCTATGCTCGTCAGGATATGCCGATGACCGAAGCGGCAATTGACGATGGCTTATTTAGAGATTTGTTTGTCGCATTAGGCGAACCAATCGGCAATGAAGGGGCTTGGGCAGTTCGTATTTATTACAAGCCTTTTATTCGCTGGATTTGGTTAGGTTCAATATTTATGGCTTTAGGTGGCTTTATCGCATTGTTTGATCGACGTTATACTTTAATGCGTAAACAAGGAAAAAAACTAGCCATAGAACATGGTTCTGCTACATGAATAAGGCATTTCTCCCTTTAGTTGGTTTTTTTGGCTTGATTGCTGTATTGGGTATTGGTCTGACCCTTGACCCTACAAAAGTACCATCGGTCTTAATTGATAAACCTGCCCCTGAGTTTGATTTACCCGATTTAATGAAGGGTGATCGGATCGGCACTAAAGATATGCTGGGTAAGGTTTGGGTGCTTAATGTGTGGGCTTCTTGGTGTGTGGCATGTCGTGCCGAGCATGAAGTGATAAAATATTTAGCAAAGTTAGACATTGTCGAAATTATTGGCCTTAACTACAAAGATAAAGCGGCTGATGCCAGAAGTTGGTTGTTTGATTTAGGTAACCCCTATACTAGAATCCCAGCTGACCTTGATGGGCGCACAGGTATAGATTGGGGCGTTTATGGCGTGCCAGAAACTTTCTTGATCGATAAACATGGATATATTCGTTATAAGCATATTGGCCCGATAACGGCACAGTCATTAAAGCAAGAGTTATTACCAGAGATTAAAAAACTATTATGAAGATAAATCTAATTGCTGTGTTTTTATTGCTCATG
>CAZORZ010000197.1:0-3476 GCA_964582255.1 uncultured Gammaproteobacteria bacterium
TATACTATCCTTATTATTAATAGGCTTCCTTAATTTAGCAACCTTGCTAACCTAATATCCTTATCCATAAATATTCTTTCCTTAGAATTTAAAAGTTAGTTTACAGCATGAAGGATAAAATAATAGGATATGCACACATCGTATAGAGTAAGATTTAAAGAGATATTGACGTAGGTTAGCTCCTACATAGAGGCTTATGATTCTATTTCCAGCTATTAAACCATTCAGAACGCATCATTTGTCTGTCGATGCTATTCACACTATTTATGTCGAAGAGTGTGGCACTTCAGGTAAAATCCCGGTGTTATTTTTGCATGGCGGCCCAGGTGCTGGATGCGCCCCAATGCACAGACGTTATTTCGACCCTGAGCGTTATCACATAATCTTGTTTGATCAGCGCGGTTGCGGCAAGTCAACACCTCACGCTAATTTAGCCGACAACACTACTTGGCATCTTGTGGAAGACATTGAGCGCATTCGTAAAAAATTAGGCATCAACCAATGGGTTGTTTTTGGCGGCTCATGGGGCAGTACCCTGGCACTTGCCTATGCCGAAACTCATCCTGAAAAAACGCTTAACCTAATTTTACGTGGCATTTTTTTATGTCGACAACAGGACATTGATTGGTTTTATCAGCAGGGGGCATCGCGTTTATTTCCTGAGGCTTGGTCTCACTATTTAAAGCCTATTCCCAAAGATGAGCAACATCAAATGATTAACGCTTATTATCAGCGGCTGACCAGTGACAATGAAATAGAGCGTATGGCTGCTGCCAAAGCTTGGTCGGTGTGGGAGGCTAGTACAGCTACATTCCAAACCAATAAAGCGTTACAAGATTGTTTTGCTGACCCTTATTTTGCTCTAAGCTTCGCCCGCATCGAGTGTCATTATTTTATTAATTTGTGTTTTTTTCGCGACAACCAACTCTTAGAGGATTCTCAAAAAATAGCCCATATAGATGGTTATATTGTGCATGGTCGTTACGATGCAATATGCCCTGTTGACCAAGCAACCGCGCTTAAAGATGCTTGGCCAAGGGCTGAGCTATCCATCATAGAGAATGCTGGTCATGCGCTCACTGAACCTGGTATTTCTCAGCGTTTATTAAATTTCACACAAGAAGTAGCCGACAAGCTTAGATGATCGCCTTATTGCAAAGAGTGCGCTGTGCCAACGTGGATGTCGACAATACTCAAATCGCCAGTGTGAACCAAGGGTTATTGGTTTTTGCTGGATTTGAACAGCACGACACCGAACTCAGCACATTTAAAATGCTACAACGCATTTTAAATTATCGCATCTTTGCCGATACTGATGACAAAATGAACTTGTCGTTACTTGATATAAAAGGTGACTTACTGATCGTGCCACAATTCACCTTAGTGGCCGACACTACAAAAGGACGCAGGCCCAGTTTTACTAAAGCAGCCGAGCCATCTGTTGGGAACCATTTATTCAATTATATGGTCACACAAGCTCAAAGCTTTGATATATTGGTTCAATGTGGTCAATTTGGCGCAGACATGCAAGTCACATTACAAAACGATGGCCCAGCCACATTTATTTTAAAATAACGATTCACCAAGGAGACCAGAATGAAACGAATAACTATAATCCCATTAGCTTTATGCCTTTTGGCAGGCTTTTCTCAAGCTGTTTTTGCCTCATCAGACCTACAACGCGAACAACGTATCGCTAATGAGATTGTTGATGCTATTTTTGATGGCGACCCAGAGATGTTAGTCGCCAATGATCACGAGTTTCTCTCTATTTATACCGAAGCGGATGATGCAAAAGGCGCTGTTATCGTTATGCATGGTCGCGGTTTTCATCCCGATTGGACTGATACCATTCAACCTCTTAGAGTTGGCCTTGTCGACTCTGGCTGGAGCACATTAGCCATTCAAATGCCTGTGTTAGAAAAAACGGCCAGATATTATGATTATGTACCTATTTTCCCTGAAGCCATCCCTCGTATTGAAGCAGGGATCGCATTTTTAAAAGAAGCGGGTGCCAAAAAAGTTATTCTCGTCGCTCATAGTTGTGGCGCACATATGGCCATGGAATATGTACGCCAAAAAGGTGATAGCGCGTTTGATGGCTATGTTGGTATAGGCATGGGTGCGACAGACTACAAGCAAGCTATGAAACAGCCATTCCCTCTGGCTAAAATATCTAAGCCAATTCTCGATGTTTACGGCTCTGAAGACTTTCCAGCAGTACATCGCTTATCACCTGTTCGTTTACAGCAAATGACCGATGCAGGAAATGCAAAATCGGAACAGGTTAAAATTGACGGTGCTAACCATTATTTTACCGACAAGGGCGAAGAGTTAACCGAAGCTGTTGCTAACTGGCTAGACACTCTTTAACTTCGTCACCACTTAGTTTTTCGCTAAATTTGACCCGCCTCTGTGGTGGGTCAAACGCTATCTCTCCCTTTAGAATTTAAAGCTTAATTAAGCAGTTTCATCCACTTTAGAGGTGACCTTATAGTGATAACTTATCCATTGCGGTGGATAAAATTGTAATAAGCTACTGCTTTATTACTCAATACTGGTTAAAATCACGCGCATTATTCGTTATTAACACACTGACTATCATGACGCAAAGAACTGCAAGTATCATCCGAGACACCCTCGAAACCCAAATTAAAGTCAGCATTAATTTAGACGGCACGGGAAAGTGTTCATTTAAAACAGGCGTGCCATTTTTAGAACACATGCTAGAGCAGATTTCACGCCACGGTTTGATTGATATTGATATTGATGCCAATGGCGACACTCATATTGACGACCACCACACGGTAGAAGATATTGGCATAGCCTTAGGCCAAGCATTTAAACAAGCTCTGGGTGATAAAAAAGGCATTCGTCGTTATGGCCATGCTTATGTCCCTTTAGATGAAGCGTTATCACGCGTGGTTATAGATTTTTCTGGTCGCCCTGGTATTGAATACCGTGTTGAATATCCGCGTGGCATGATCGGTTCTTTTGACGTTGACCTGATTCATGAATTTTTCCAAGGCTTTGTTAATCACGCTTTGGCCTCTATTCACTTCGATAATCTTCACGGCAAAAATGCTCATCACATCGCTGAAACCATTTTTAAGGCTTTCGGACGCGCCGTACGCATGGCAGTCGAGCCTGATGAACGCATGGCTGGCGTGATTCCATCTACTAAGGGTTCGTTGTAACTAAATTTTATGCACACTATCGCAGTAATTGATTATGGCATGGGCAATTTACACTCTGTCACTAAAGCCCTAGAACACGTTGCTCCATCTCAAAAAGTTGTTTTAACCAATGATTTAGACACCATTGAAGCCGCTGATCGCATCGTTTTTCCTGGCCAAGGTGCAGCAAAAGATTGTATGTTAGCCATTCGTAACAACGGTTTAAACGACATTATTTTAGCAACTGCTCAAACTAAACCATTTTTAGGTATTTGCATGGGTATGCAAGTTTTAGTCAGC
>CAZORZ010000198.1:0-3449 GCA_964582255.1 uncultured Gammaproteobacteria bacterium
ACTGGCGCTGTAACAACTGCTATAGATTTAGGTTTGGAATAACTGCTAACCTCATGAGCAACAACGGCAGTGGCTTTATATTCACTAACAACGTCACCTTCTTCCAATTTAAAATACTTCATCTTTTCCAGCATATCCGTTGCTCCTTGTGTCATATTGACACTGGCAGCTGATGTCTCCTCTGCTAAAGCTGCATTTTGCTGAGTCATATCATCCATACTTGATACGGCATTATTAACCTGCTCGATACCTTGCGTTTGCTCTTCGCTAGCTGCGGCAATTTCTCCAACAATATCACCTACTTTTTTAATGCCTTGTACGATTTCATTCAGTGTTTCACCCGATTCGTTCACTAAAGCAGAGCCCGCTTCTACTTTTTTGACACTATCATGAATAAGATCTTTAATTTCTTTTGCAGCTGTCGCTGATCGTTGCGCTAGGTTTCTAACCTCAGTCGCAACAACAGCAAAACCGCGCCCTTGCTCTCCTGCTCTTGCTGCTTCGACACTTGCATTTAGGGCTAGTAAATTCGTTTGAAAGGCAATCTCATCAATAACCCCAATAATCTCTGCTATTTTATTACTGGATGCATTGATCTCAGTCATCGCGTTGATAGCCCCATCGACAACACCACCACCTTTATTCGCTACTTCTCTTGCTGAGGATGCCAATACGTTGGCTTGTTGAGCATTATCTGAATTTTGTTTTACGATAGAGGTCAATTCTTCCATGCTTGCTGCTGTTTCTTCTAATGCGCTGGCCTGCTGCTCGGTGCGACCTGATAAATTATTATTGCCGGTGGCAATCTCATCAGAGGTATGCGTTAAATCAGCGGTAGACGCTCTTATTCCACCAATAATTCTTGCGAACTGAGTAATAGTTTCGTTAACGTGATCACTAACCTCGCCAAACGTACCACCATAACTATTTTCAATATTTTGAGTTAAATCACCGTGAGATAATGCAGACATGACATTTTTTATATCATTTAAGGTATTAGAAATTTCTGCAACCATGTCGTTAATGCCTTCACTTAAATTAAGGAAGAAACCTGATTTACCAGATATATCAATTCGTTTTTCTAAGTCACCGAATTTAGCTGCGGACACTACTGTTTCGATCTCTTTTTCTATGTTTACTTCAACCGTTCTATCTTCCCACTCAACAACAGTACCAATACGCTCTCCCGAATTACTGATAACAGGGTTAGCGACAAATTTCATATCATGTCCGCCAACGACGAAAGCTGCCTCATGTCGACTTTCTAGTGCCTTTACCATGCCGCGTTGGTAACTGGGGTCGTTATGGAACTTATCCATGTTTGAGCCAATTAAATTTGCCACGCTAAAGGCAGGCAAATCGTTTTGAATGTCTGCTTCAGCTTCGGAAAACATCTCAATAGCAGCATCATTCATATATATAATGTCATTTTTTTGATTCGCCAACATGACATTAGCCCCTACATTATCGAGCGCTTGCCTGATACGTGAATTTTCACGACTTATTTTTGCTTCGCTTTCAATACGTTCTTTTAAATCAGTCTGCATCATCGCCAATGACCCTAGCATATGGCCAAGCTCGTCTGATGACGTTACTTTTATCTCACCTGTTAAATCGCCTGTTGCGATTTTCTGTACAATTCCTAAAGCACTTTCTACCGATTCACGAATACCTTTCTGAATGATGTAACCTAAAAATAAAGTAATTAATACTGACAAAATAGACACTAAAGCTGCTGATATAAGAATAGAGGTCGCTGCCTCACCCATTTCAGATGATCTAGCCGTTAACGATTCCGTTAAGCTGTCTGCAACTTTATTAAGTAAATTAATTTTACCCGTTTGCAGCTGCGTCCACTCATCAGGCTCTATACCAAAAGCACCGTAATCAGAAGCCTGGAACGCCTTGGCTCTCATCGCCGCCGTTTTTTCGAGATACTCACCTGTCATAGTCGCTTTATAAAAATCTTTTTGCTCAGTCGTCGACAAGGACAGATATACTCGCTCATAGACTTTTTGGCCGTTAACTGAATTATTGAAATCGGCGAAGTTTTTACCTACAAATTGATCATTTTTAAAGACGTTGGCCAGTACTTTTCGCTCTATAATCGCCAAACTTTTAATCTGCAAAAAATTAGAATAAGCAGCCGACACAATCGCTGCTTCTTTACTTGGACTCATGGCGGGTAACAAGCCGATCACATCCAATAAATCATCACTTAAAGCTTGATAGAAAACAGCCGCCTTATTTCTTTTTAATTTTTTATTATTGATGGCAGAACGCTTTTCATCAATAGTTGCTAACATTTCTTGCGACAATGCAACTTCAGAGGAAAAGGCTTCAGTCACCAAATCTTCATCAATTTTGCTCAGAGCTTTTTTTAGCCCAGTTATCGCTTTATTGGTCGCTCCACGAGCCATTTCAATTTCTTCCCCATATTTTTTACCTCGCGCTCTTTGATATTTTTCAGTTATTTCTTTTTCTATAACCAAATCATCTAGTAATTTATTAGTGGCTATCGCCATTTCAATCAAATCACTCATTGCGGTTGCTTGAGCAGCTGTTTGCTGCGCATTTATAAACTGCTTACCTGAAAAAAACACCAAACTAACTAACGGAATGATCAGCATCAACCCTAATTTTTTTCCCAGTTTCATATTATTAATTAAAGTCACAACTCCACCTCCTCAGTAAATCTTTTAGTATTATTTTTATTAACTATTCGTCTTCAGTATTTTTTACTTCATCATGTAAATCACGTGACTTCAAAAACTCATCCGCATCAAACAGCATAACCATTTTCCCTTCTGAGTCAGCCAAACCACTGATAAAATCAGTATCAATTCTATCCCCAAATTCAGGTGTTTTACGGATCTTACTTTTGTCTGCATTCAAAACATCCGAAACTGCATCGACTACGATTCCAGCAATGCGCTCCTTTTCGTAAATTTCTCCACGTAAAATTATGAGTACGGTTGTCGAGCCATAATTAGCTAATTTCAAGTTATTACGCATTCTCATGTCAACGATCGGGACAGCAGTGCCACGCAAATTTAAAACACCTTTTATATATTTTGGCGTATTAGGCACCCGCGCCACTGATTCCCAGCCTCGAATCTCTTGCACACTCAGCAATTTAACACCATACATTTCATCCCCTAATGAATAGGTTAGGTATTGCTCATAATCAATATTATGATTAAGTTCTGCTATATTTTTATCACTCATATTTATGCTGCCACAACTGCTGTAGTGTTATTTTTTGCCAACTTTTTATTGAGAGTGAGGATGCCTGGCATATCAATAATAAGAGCAACAGAACCATCACCCAGAATTGTTGCTCCAGAAAACCCCTCAATTTTTTTATAATTACTTTCTAAAGACTTAATAACAACCTGCTGCTGCCCCAAAAGCTCATCTACGAACAAACCTACATGGGTATTGTCAAC
>CAZORZ010000199.1:0-3447 GCA_964582255.1 uncultured Gammaproteobacteria bacterium
CCCAGGGCATGTCGAAAAACTAGCTTATAGTATTTTAGACGATGAACAAATTCGGGACTTTGAAATTAATCGCGAGTTCAATTTAGGCTTCACCCTTAATGATGTCGGACGCTTTCGCGTCAATATCTTTATTCAGCGATCAGAAGTCTCGATGGTTATTCGTTATATTAAATGGGTTATCCCCAGTATTGACGAGCTCAATTTGCCTTCTATTTTGAAAGATATCGTAATGGATAAAAACGGTTTAGTCCTAGTAGTTGGCTCAACAGGCTCAGGTAAATCAACCACGATGGCCGCGATGATTAATCATCGAAATAAAACCGTTGGGGGCCATATATTAACCATAGAAGACCCTGTTGAATTTATTTTTCACCATGAAAAGTCTATTATTTCACAACGCGAAGTGGGCATTGATACTCTCAGTTATGCGAATGCCTTGCGCGAAGCATTACGTGAAGCACCCGAAGTCATTATGATTGGTGAATCTCGCGATCAAGAAACCATGGAAGCCGCCATTAGCTTTGCTGACACAGGCCATCTCGCCTTAACCACACTACATGCCGTCAACTCAAATCAAGCGATGGATCGTATTATTAATATGTTCCCCGCTGATAAACGAGAACAATTGTTAATGGATTTATCACTTAACTTAAAAGCCATCATCTCTCAACGCCTAATCCCTGGCATGGATGGCAATTATGTCGCTGCTATCGAAATACTAATGAACACTCCTTACATCAGAGACCTGATTAGAGATGGTAACTTTAGTGAAATTAAAGAAGTGATGAAAAAAGGCGATGCCGTAGGGATGCGGACCTTTGATCAATCTCTCTATGATTTATATAAACAAGATAAAATCACTATTAAAAACGCCTTAGCCTATGCTGATTCAAGCGCTGATTTAGAGTGGCGTATAAATTTTGGTGGTGAAGCCGCCAAAACAGACACTTCAAATGAAGAGTTAAAACTCCCTTCTGAAGAAAGTTTTTAAGGGCAGGCAACCTAAGGTGACAGTAATCAGTCCATATAAATATAGGGATTTATTTATCTTAAACCTATCTATCAACTGAGATTAATTATTCCACGCTAAACAACCTTTATAAAGTCAAAGAACACGCTAGGATTTTATTTGGGTTAATCGTTATCGGATTAGGCGAACACCACGAAAAGTGGGATGGTTCAGGTTATTCAACTCACCGAAGATCAACGAGACAAACATTTTGACCCTGAATTAGTTGATGTGTTTTTAGCCAATCAACAACATTTTAATGCCATTAGAATGGCAAACGAAGACTGATAATCCCCCCTCAGTGGATATATAGCCCTTACCTATCTGTCGTTGCTATACTCTTTGTATTATCCATTTAAAACAGAACCAATATGTTAAGCACTTACAGAAAGCATGTAGCCGAGCGCGCCGAACAAGGCATTCCGCCCTTACCTTTAGACCCTCAGCAAACTGCTGATTTAGTCGAATTACTTAAAAATCCACCGCCGGGTGAAGAAGCATTTATTGTTGATTTATTAATCAATCGCATTCCTGCTGGTGTCGATGAGGCCGCTTATGTCAAAGCAGGTTTTTTAGCCGCTATCACCCGTGGTGACGTTAGCTCACCACTTATTCATAAGGTTAAAGCCGTCGAAATATTAGGCACTATGTTAGGCGGTTATAATATCACTCCCTTAATTAACTGTTTAGACGATAGCGAAACAGCACCTTCTGCCGTTAAAGCACTCTCATTTACACTGTTAATGTTTGATGCTTTTCACGATGTGAATGACAAAGCTAACGCTGGCAACGAATTTGCCCAGACAGTCGTGCAATCATGGGCTGATGCCGAATGGTTTAATAGTCGCGAAGCTTTACAAGAAAAAATTACCGTAACGGTTTACAAAGTCCCTGGCGAAACCAATACCGATGATTTATCACCCGCCCCTGACGCATGGTCACGCCCCGATATTCCGTTACACGCAAACGCCATGCTTAAAATGCCTCGCGAAGGCTTTACTGAGAAACCACTAGAAACCATCATAGAGCTTAAGAAAAAAGGCTTCCCAGTCGCTTATGTTGGTGATGTGGTTGGCACAGGTTCATCACGAAAATCGGCGACTAACTCGGTGTTATGGCACATGGGGAATGACATCCCATTTATCCCAAATAAACGTGAAAGCGGTTATTGCTTTGGTAGCAATATTGCCCCTATATTTTTCAATACCATGGAAGATGCGGGTGCCTTACCGATTGAAATGGATGTGTCCAAAATGGACATGGGTGATGTCATTGATGTTTATCCCTTTGAAGGCGTTGCAAAACGCCATGATAGCGATGAAATTATTGCAAAATTCAGTTTAAAAACCCCAGTCATTCCTGATGAAGTTCAAGCAGGTGGGCGTATTCCACTCATTATTGGACGCGGATTAACCGAACGTGCTCGTGATGCTTTAGGCTTAGAAAGCGCTGATTTTTTTCAAAAACCCAGCATTCCTAAAGCCAATAACAACGGTTTTACCTTAGCCCAAAAAATGGTTGGCAAAGCCTGTGGCATCGACGGTGTTTTACCCTACACCTATTGCGAACCTAAAATGACCACGGTAGGCTCTCAAGACACCACGGGGCCAATGACTCGTGATGAATTAAAAGACTTAGCTTGCTTAGGTTTTTCCGCCGATTTAGTGATGCAATCGTTTTGCCATACCGCGCCCTATCCAAAGCCTGTTGATGTGGTCACCCACCACACGCTACCAGATTTTATGCAAAACCGCGGTGGAATTTCACTAAAAGTAGGTGATGGCGTTATCCATTCTTGGATGAACCGTATGCTCATGCCCGACACAGTCGGCACAGGTGGTGATTCGCACACCCGTTTTCCATTAGGCATTTCTTTCCCTGCGGGTTCTGGCTTAGTTGCTTTTGCGGCAGCGACAGGCGTTATGCCCTTAGACATGCCAGAATCGGTATTGATTAAGTTTTCTGGCGACATGCAACCTGGCATCACCTTACGTGATTTGGTTAATGCCATCCCTTATGTGGCTATTCAACAAGGCTTACTGACGGTTGCCAAAAAAGGTAAGAAAAACATCTTTAATGGAAAAATAATCGAAATTGAAGGTTTGCCCGATCTAAAAGTAGAGCAAGCTTTTGAGCTATCTGACTCATCCGCCGAACGCTCTGCGGCAGGTTGCAGCATTAAACTTAATGAAGCACCTGTTAAAGAATACATTAGCTCAAACATCACTATGTTGAAGTGGATGCTCAGTGAAAACTATGGCGATGTCCGTACCATTAAACGCCGTATCGAAGCCATGCAAAACTGGCTCGATGATCCTCAGCTAATGAGTGCTGACCCAGATGCAGAGTACGCCGCGGTTATCGAGATCAACTTAAATGACACAAAAGAACCCATCGTCGCATGCCCTAATGACCCAGATGATGTTAAAACATTATCT
>CAZORZ010000200.1:0-1612 GCA_964582255.1 uncultured Gammaproteobacteria bacterium
TGTTGCCTCAATAAAGCTGTAGTTTATGCTGTGTGCAAACTATAGAATGCCTTAATAGATTGCAAGGTTTTTCCTGACACATAACAAATAAGGTTAGGTCGTTATTTGGTCGCAGTGTAAAGCCTCGACCTAAACCGTTTGTTGGGCGAGCTCATAAAGCATCTATGACTGTGTATTCATATTTGTAATATATGAAAAATAAACTGCTTTTAGTCCCTATGCTCGTGATGAGCCTCTATCTGAGGATTCTGGCTCACAAGTCACACACGCATTGACATATGCCTCGATTCACGTACCCTTTTCGCACTTTTTAATCTGTAAAATGAACAACTATGTCAAATTTCGAATTAGCCAAATACAACATGATCGAACAACAAATTCGTACCAATAACGTCAATGAGCCTGTTGTTTTGGAAGCGCTTTATTCAGTCAATCGACATGATTTTGTGCCTGAACAATATCAAAACTTAGCCTATGCTGATTGCCAAATTCCTTTTGCTGCTTCACAAACTATGATGAAGCCATTAACCGAGGCTAAAATATTACAATCACTCAACATTAAAAGTGATGACACTTGTTTAGAAATTGGTACTGGCACGGGTTACTTTACGGCCTGCTTAGCCTCTTTAGCATTAACGGTTCATAGCATTGATATTAACCAGGACATTCAACAATTAGCCAAAGCACGATTGGCTGAACAGTTTAAAAACATCAGTTTCGAAAATTCTGACGCGTTTGCAACCGTTAATGAACACAGACGTTACGATATCATTGCTGCGACAGCCTCTGTTAAAGAGATTCCTGAAAACTTTAAAAAGGCATTAAGCATGAATGGTCGCTTAATTATTGTGGTGGGCGAAAAACCAGCCATGCAAGTTATGCTCGTTTCACGCACTGATGTCGATACATGGACATCAGAAATTTTATTTGAAACAGACATCAATTCTTTTCATTAATTATTTCGGATGGCTATGAAAACCAAAATATTATTGGCTACTCTCATTTACAGCACTCTGTCGTTTAATAGTTCGGCCTTTGATTTATCATCAGCCTATCAATTAGCGTTACAAAATGACATTCAGTATCAAATTGAAACGTCGAATTTAATAGCCACACAAGCTCTATTACCTCAGGCTCAGGCAGCTTTCAAACCACAGCTTTCGGCTCAGGCGAAGGGTAGCTATGCTGATGCCGATAACAGTCATAAACCCTCCTCATCGACCACTGCTTATAATGGCAGCTTGCAGTATTCTCAGGTTATTTATAATAAACAGAGTTCAGCTTCCACTGAAGCGTCCCAAGCATCAATTCAACAGGCTCACATTTCACTGAACATAGCGCAACAAGACTTAATAGTACGCACTGCTGATGCTTACTTTGCTATTTTAGCGGCCAATGATAACTTAGAGTTTGCTCAGGCCGAAATAAAAGCCATAGCAAGGCAATTAGAACAGGCTGAAAAACGCTTTGAAGTGGGCTTAACCGCCATAACCGATGTTAAAGAAGCTCAGGCAAAATACGACACCTCGGTTGCTCAGGAATTAGCAGCACAAAACCAATTAGATATTAGCCATCAAAATTTAGAGCTAATCACTGGGCCTTTTGATACAAC
>CAZORZ010000200.1:1622-3446 GCA_964582255.1 uncultured Gammaproteobacteria bacterium
TTAGATTCCGATATTGCCTTAGTCACGCCATCACCTTCAAACAGTCAGCATTGGATGGATTTAGCCATGACCTCAAACAACAATGTGCTATCGGCACAAGCTGCCCTTGCTTTAGCTGCTGCCAATCGTAAAAAAACAGCTGCCGCTGATTCTATGACTCTAAGTGCCTCTGCAAGCTATGGCATCACCTCATCAGATAACAGCAGCTCTGGTAGTAATACTGCTAAAGATTTGAACCTTGCCCTTACCTTAAATGTGCCGCTTTATACCGGTGGTGCAAATAAAGCCAAGCTAGCTGAGCAAGAGGCTCGTTATCAAAGCGCTAAAAACTCAGTGTTATTACAAAAACGAATTGCCGCACAACAAGCTAGAACGCTCTATCTCACTATTGTTTCTGGTGTCAGTCAAATTAAAGCATTACAACAAGCTTCTATCTCTAGTCAAACAGCCTTAGATGCGACCAATGCAGGATTTGAGGTCGGTACGAGAACCAGTGTCGATGTCCTTAGCTCAATTAAAGAAACTTATCGCTCTCAACGCGATGAATCGAGCGCACGATATGATTATTTAATAAACGTGTTACAGCTCAAACAGTCTATTGGACAACTCACCAAACAAGACATTAGTCTGACTAATGAATATTTTAAGCATTAAATAATGGCCTTATATGAGTAAGCACGTTTCTGATCTTTTTAAAGCATCAGATTATTTTAAGATTAAATTTATTCCTATGTGGCTGATGCTGGGTCTGTTACGCCTTATAGCCCTTCTCCCTTATCGTTTACAACTCTATTTTGGTTCTGCTCTAGGGCTATTTTTAAGGTTTTTCTTACCTAAACGCCAAGCCATTATCCGCACCAACTTGAAGCTATGTTTCCCTGATAAAACGCCACAACAGCGTGAAGAGCTGTTTAAAAAAAGCTATTCTAACCTGGGGATATCATTAATCGAAATGGGTTTATGTTGGTGGTGGCCAAAACACAAGCTGATGCCATTGGTCGAAATTAGAGGGTTAGAGCATGTAGAGCAATGCCTTCAACAAAACCAAGGTGTTATCCTGCTCACTGGGCATTTTACCAGTTTAGAAATCGGCGCACGTTTACTGGCTTTGTTTATGCCAGTCCAAGTCATGTATCGCACTCAAAAAAACCGTTTATTTGATAGTTATCTATACACCAAACGTTGTGGTTATTTTGAAAATACTATTTCACGAAAAAATACGCGTCAGTTAATTAAAGGTCTTAAGAATCAAGTTCCAACTTGGTATGCACCCGATCAAGATTTCCCCAATGAAAATAATGTTTTTGCTCCCTTTTTTAAAATACCAACGGCTACTATTACTGCAACGTCTCGATTAGCTAAAGCTGGAAATGCGGCCGTCTTTACTTATTTTCCAGAACGTAAATCAGATGGTACTGGGTACATTTTGCACATCGAACCTGCTCTAAAAAACTTCCCAAGTGATGATATTATGGCTGACGCAACGGCAATCAATCAATCTATTGAAAAAATTGTAACGTTGTTCCCAAAACAATACATGTGGATACACAAACGTTTTAAGACTCGTCCCGAAGGCGATGACACAAAGTTTTACTAAAGATGTCTAAGTTTAATGGCCAAACTGGAGTCAACCGTATAAACCCACCGGCTTTGTTATATCGCTTATTATCACCTGTAATACTTGTTTTTTGGGTTTTTCATGCCATAGTTCATGGGTTTAAATACAAAGAATGGCGCTATTTACCACAACGTTTAGGACTTAGTTTTAGGTGTAGAAAAAATACAATTTGGCTGCATGCATCATCAGTGGGTGAAGTTAATTTA
>CAZORZ010000201.1:0-3411 GCA_964582255.1 uncultured Gammaproteobacteria bacterium
TAACTATTTAAGCAATAAGTTATCATCTGATAAAAGCTGGTTTGAAGCTAATGCGCCTTATGAAGAATCAGGAAAAAATAGTTTACGTAATCTTGTTGTGCCACCTATTGCGATCGCAATCTCTTTGATTTTTGGTGTTTTAAATCTAATCAGTTTATTGTTAAGCATCATTTTTCTCTTACTAAAGGAAAATGTGGTGAGACGTTGGTTAGGTTTTGTGACATTGATTGGCTTGTTTGTTATTTTTCCACGCTTTAATACCTATCAGCTCTCAGATCAGCCTGCCTTTCACAAATTAATTCAACACGCAGAACAACAATATAAGCACGGAGAAGCCATTAAACTGGTTCAATGGATGGTAAAAATCGAACCAGCAATTTACTCATTAGGGAATGTACTGCGCATCAATGTCTTAAATGGGTTTAAGTTTGAGTAACTACTCAACCTCATATTAGGAGCGTCTTTAATTAGCAAGCATGATGAATGATGCCTGTTAGTCTTTTTCACGTTTGATATAAGCGATGACTAAGCTGATAACAATAAAAATATTAAGCAAAATCATAAGCCAGTAACTTTTAATCTTGTCTTGTATATTTTCGAATAGAGCGCTTATGGGGTTTTCTTTAGGGGGTTCAGGTTTGGAATTTGAAGCACTTATAGTGTTGTCATTAAGTACATGATCTTTTTCTAAATTGCTTTTAGCTTGTTGGTATATTTGGCCGAAGTCACTTTTATTTAAACCAGCTGTTGCTAACTCTTTTTGCATGGTATTGAGCGCTTGCTCGGCTTCATTATACCGCCCCTCATCTTGCAGTGAGCCGATAACATCCCAGTGGGTAAACCAATATTGGGTCTCATTGTCACCACTGCCACCCAAACTGAGTTCTTTTTGTAAGGCAGTGATTCGTTCACCTTGAGTTAAGTTGTGTTTCATAAATGAATACATTTTAGGCGTAAATTTAGCCCTTTCAATGCTGTCTAGTTGCATTGCCTCATTAAACGCAGATTGCATATCTTCAATGGTTTTTTGGATGAGTGGATTAATGTTCTTTGCACCCAATAGCATTTGTTGGTCTAAAGCCGTTAATTTATTTCTTAGGTTCATACCTATGACGAATTTTAAAACAGCTTTGTCAGATGTTGAGCTTAACTGTTGTTGAAGCAGTAAGTGGTATTGGTCAAAATTAGAGATGCTTTTTTTACTGCCTTGAGTAATACCCTCGGCTAGAATTAGAGTGATTTTATCGGCATTTTGTGGGATGAAAGAAGCTTCATAGTCAAAATATTCTGTAAAAGTATCAACGCTAAATGCGGTTGAAGGTAGGATGCACAACAGGGTTAAAAATAGATATTTAAACATTACTTTTCTTCGAGTTGTACGTGTAAATGGTCGGCAATGTCAAAGGCATCAGGTATCCCATTTTTAGGTGAAATATCTTTGGTGTATTCACTGGTTTTCATCGGACGACCACGTGACTCTAATTGCCAATATCCAGGGATATTAAATTGTTTGTCATTGAGTGTTTTCCAAATTAACCAATAGGTCGCTGCTGAGGTGCGACTACCAGGCCGTTCATTAGGAATAAGGTCGATAGCAGCACCTCGTTGATGAACGCCGTTAATGGCATTGCTATACCATTCATTGCGTTCAGGGTTACGCCATCCACTACTAAACCAAAGTTTGTTTTTTGTGACGGGTAGAGGGCTCTTGTTTAGGTCTAAAAAAGTTGTTTTATTATCAGCAATATTATTCTTGGTCGTTTCAAATGCCTCGGCAATTTGATTGGCAAGGTCAACCATGCCGTCTTCAATTATAACTTTATAAAGGCTTGATGAAATAGTTCCCCCTGCAAAAGAAGTCATTTTTTCAGGAGGGGAGGTTAGTTCTTGTCTAAGAGGAATGGGGGTTTCACCATCGTTTCCTCGTCCATATCGTGCTCTACCGAAATGATTTATGTATTCTTGTCTTAATAAGTCCTTGTCATCCTGTTGAATAGATTCGGTATAGGATTGAATCAGTTTTTTATTTTTAAAAATATTAACGGTTACTTCATAAGCTAAGCGAGGGTTATAAATAAAGTCGTTTAAATCTTTGGTGCCGCCGCCATATTTTCTTCGAACGTCATTTTTAGCTCGTCCTTTTTTATAAAGTGGGGGCTGGTGCTTTTGTGGTTTAGGTAAAAATTGAAAGATATGGCGATCTCTAACACCTGCGCTGAGCATTTCAGACAGCCAAATACGACCGGGCTTTACATTTTTATAGCTTCCCTGAAAGTTTGAAACAACATTGAGTCGACCATACGTCTTATTGCGGGTTCGTACTTTCCATTGGATGAATTTAGAATTATCCAGAGAATCTATAAGTTCAAAGCTAAAAGGAATAGGTTTGGTTAAAACACTTGGCTGTGTCTTTAATTTCACTCCTTGGATGATTTCTTCGTCACCAATCACATAGATAAACGAGCGTGCAATATCACTATCGGGTTCGTCAGAGGTGGTCACTTCCAAGCCTAATGCAAAAGATAGGCTGGGTAATAAAGAGCTTATTAATAAAAAAGAAAGAAAGGGTGCTAGTTTAAGCATTAAAACCATACTTCGTGAATGTTATCAACGAAGTATAGTATAAAATTAGAGAGTTGAAGCCTTAATAAAAGAAAGCTGTGAGAAACTTTTTGCGATTAATTAAGTGTCTTTATCATGCGAGATGAGGGCATAGGCAGAGTGATTATGAATTGATTCAAAGTTTTCTGATTCAAGCTCATAAGCTCTTATTTTGTCATTTTCATTGAGCTTTTGAGCAATATCACGAACCATATCTTCAACAAATTTAGGGTTGTCATAAGCACGTTCAGTCACAAATTTTTCATCAGGGCGTTTGAGTAATCCGTAAAGCTCACAAGAAGCCTGAGCTTCAACTATATCTATGATGTCTTCTATCCAAATATCGCCTGTGGTTCGTGCATTGACAGTAACGTGAGAGCGTTGATTATGTGCGCCATACTCAGAAATTGATTTAGAGCAAGGGCATAAAGAAGTGACTGGAATAACAATTTTAATACGAGTGTTAACGATGCCATCTTTAATTTCACCAATTAACGTCACATCGTAGTCTAATAATGATTGCACGCCAGAGACGGGAGCTGTTTTATTGATGAAATACGGAAAGCGCATTTCGACGTCGCCACTTTCAGCCTCAAGTAGTGCGGCCATTTCTTTTAGCATGTCAGAGAAAGATGAAATAGAGATAGCGGTTTCATTATCGTTTAAAATTTTAACGAAACGTGACATGTGCGTGCCTTTATAATGTTCAGGTAAAAACACATACATGTTAAATAAGGCAATCGTGTGCTGATTTTTATCCGAACGATCTTTGACGATAATAGGATGGCGAATATCTTTAATGCCAACTTT
>CAZORZ010000202.1:0-3402 GCA_964582255.1 uncultured Gammaproteobacteria bacterium
TGTTAGAAAGTACCAATTAAAAGGCCGCGCACCTAAACGCAAAGCTGAGTCAGGTCATTAACATGAAAGGAAAATTTATCACCTTAGAGGGTGGTGAAGGATGCGGAAAATCAACTAATCTAGCATTTATTTATGATTGGTTAAAACAGCATGATGTTGATGTCATTAAAACCAGAGAACCCGGTGGCACTGAAATATCCGAAAAAATTCGTGAACTGTTGTTGGATAAAAATAACACCGAAATCCACGCCGATACCGAACTGTTATTGATGTTCGCGGCACGGGCACAACATTTACAGCAAAAAATATTACCCGCTATCGAAAAAGGGCAATGGGTATTGAGTGACCGTTTTACCGACTCCACATTTGCTTATCAAGGTGCTGGACGAGGTATCGCCATTAAAAAAATCAAACAGCTTGAAGATTGGGTGCAACAAGGTTTTACGCCAGACAAAACTTTTATCTTAGATTTGCCGATAGAAATAGGATTAGAGCGTGCTGCAAAAAGAGCCGCATTAGACCGTTTTGAACGTGAAGAAATGACATTTTTTATTAAAGTACGCGAAGGCTTTTTGCAAAGAGCTAAAATACAACCTGATGTTTATAGCGTTATTGATGCATCAGGTGATTTAGCATCAGTGCAAACCAGCATAGCTCAAGAGTTAAAAGCCTTAATATGAATGATGCTAGCATCCATCGTTCAGCCCATTATTTTCCTTGGCAAGCATCGCTATTAAAACAGCTAGTCACTCAAAAAAAGGACAATAGATTAGCCCACGGCCTGATTCTTCATACCGATCAACCTTCTGATTTAAGCGCATTGATATGGCAGTTAAGCAGTGATTTACTCTGTGATAATGACACCACAGAATTACACTGTGGGCAATGTTCGCCTTGTCGCTTAATGGCAGCAAATAGTTTCCCTGATTTATTATGGGTAACAAAGCTTTATGATGAAAAAAAGAAAAAATTTAAACGCGATATTACGGTTGATCAGATTCGTGAATTAATTCATCAACTCTCACTTACTAACCAATATAATACTTTAAAAATAGCGATTATTTATCCTGCTGAATTACTTAATAAAAATGCTGCTAATTCAATTCTAAAAACCTTAGAAGAGCCTGAATCTGATACCTTAATTATATTAGCAACGCATAAACTAGGGCGTTTGCCTGTCACCATTCGTAGCCGTTGTCAGCAGTATAAAATACCACAAGCCAATAAAGTGCAAAGCCTTAAATTTTGTGCAGAAAAAGGCGTTGAAGAAGCCATGCTGAATAATTATTTTCAGCAAGGAATCACTGACCCTATAGCCATTCAACAATTAGTTGAACAAGACTATTTAGAGCTACAAAATCAGTGCGAATATAAAATGCTAACCTTCATTGCACTAAAGCCTGATTATGATTTGCTGAGCGTGTCTGCTGATTTAGTCGCTTTACCTTTAAACATAATGCGCTTAATTTTGAATGGTTTTATTGAAAAACTGATTCGTTTTCATACAGATGCTTTTAGTCATGCAGAACTGTTTAGAGCCTTTAAAGCACCGAACCAAACCTATGCTCAACAACTGTTTAAAATTAAAAATACGGTGCAACAACAATTATTGTTTGAAGAAAACAACCTGAATATTCAACTTCAAATAAATGATGTGCTACTATCTTTAAAAACAATTTTTAAAGAATAATAATTACTCTCGGGCGATATCATGGCATCTGGACAAGGCATATTAAATCTTAACATCAAAGATAAACCAGCATTGTATGCGGCGTATATGCCCTTTGTTAAAAATGGTGGTTTGTTTATTCCAACGCCTAAAAAATTCAAATTAGTCGATGAAGTTTTTATGCTATTAACGGTTATGGATGACAAAGAGCGTATGCCGATTGCAGGAAAAATTATTTGGATTACCCCTCAAGGCTCACAAAGTAACAAAGCCCAAGGTATCGGCGTGCAATTTAGTGAGCAAGATAATGGCTCAACACGAAATAAAATCGAAGGGTACTTGGCGGGTGCCTTACAAGCGGATAAAGCAACACATACGATGTAGTTGTTAGCAACTGCTGTTAGAATAGGTGTTTTATTGTTTAGAGCATTCACACCCCATGTTTTTTGACTCACATTGTCATATTGATCGCATTGATCTAGAGCAATTCAATGGTTCGTTTGACCAGCTTATGCAGCAAGTCAGTGCGCAAAACGTCACTCAAATGATTTGCATTAGTGTCGAGCTAGATGATTTTGAAAAAATGCAGTCTCTCGTTGCGCCATATCCCAATATATATTGTTCTGTGGGTGTTCATCCAGATTATGAAGAATCAACTGAGCCAGATGTTGCGACTTTGGTTAAATTATCTAAGACCCCGAACATTGTTGCAATTGGTGAAACGGGTTTAGATTATATAAAACCGAGTGATTACACATGGCAAAGAGATCGTTTTCGCGTGCATATCGAGGCGGCAAAGCAAACTAACCTACCTCTTATTGTACATACTCGCGAAGCCCAAAAAGACACCATTGATATTTTAAAAGCAGAAAATGCAGATCAAGTAGGGGGTGTTTTACATTGCTTTACAGAAGACTGGGCAATGGCAAAGCAAGCCATTGATTTAAACTTTTATATTTCAATATCTGGTATCGTGACATTTAAGCAAGCCAAAAATGTACACGAAATGGCGAAACAGATTCCAGATGACCGTCTATTAATTGAAACAGATTCACCGTGGTTAGCTCCTGTACCGCATCGAGGTAAAACCAATTTCCCTGGTTTTGTGCCTTTAGTGGCGCAAGAACTAGCCAAGCTACGTGGCGTAACCGTTGAGCACATTGCCGAGATAACACGTCAAAATGCACAGATGTTATTTAAAACAGAAGTGGATTGAAGAGTGGAGGTTATTAACCTAAAAGAACGTCTTTAACTTCCTGCACGCCGCCTGACATTTCAATTTCATCAAAGCCATCAGCCATACCTAAACGCAGCATCGACGCCGATGTGGCGGCAGCATCAACGGCTAATGGATGCTCAGTGCCACCCACTGTTTGAACTAAAGCAGCATGAACAATATCGGCATAATCAGCATCACCATTAGCAGTTTCATGGTTTAAATTTAAGCATTGAGCGGGCACTTCGGCTAAAGCAGGTAAAAAACCCCATGCTTGAAGAATACTCACACCTACCTGAGGATGAATTGAATTGAGCAGTTCATTTAAAGCAGGGATGTCATTCAGTAACGTAGGGTCTTCTTCTGCTTTTACTAAAATAGGCGAAATACCAATTGAGTGTGTGAGGCCAGCGAGTAAAGCGCTATCAGAGTCTAAACCAGGGGTCATTTGAGCTAACACAGCACTAAAGGCTGCAACATCGGTACTCAGCTTCCATGTATTGCGTAGGTATTTATC
>CAZORZ010000203.1:0-3342 GCA_964582255.1 uncultured Gammaproteobacteria bacterium
TCGGGGATAATCACGCTGCCGTCAGCCTGCTGACAATTTTCCAAAATAGCTCCTACCGTTCTGCCTACCGCCAGGCCGGAGCCGTTTAAGGTATGCACAAAACGAGCTTTTTCTCTCGCCGCCGGACGATAGCGTATGCCTGCCCGGCGAGCTTGAAAATCACCAAAATTACTACAAGAAGAAATCTCCCGGTAGGTGTTGTAAGCAGGAAGCCAAACTTCCAGATCATATGTTTTGGCAGCAGCAAAGCCTAAGTCTCCACTGCACAGAAGAACTACCCGGTAAGGAAGCTCCAAAAGCTGCAATATCTTTTCGGCCGCAGCCAAGAGTTTTTCCAGCTCGGCAGGGGAATCTTCCGGACGAGTAAACTTCACCAGCTCCACCTTGTTAAACTGATGCTGGCGTATGAGCCCCCTGGTATCTCGCCCATGCGCCCCTGCCTCTGCTCTGAAACAGGCACTATAAGAAACATAGGACAAGGGCAGCAAGCCCCCATCTATTATTTCTTCACGATGCAGATTAGTCACAGGAACTTCTGCCGTGGGAATCAGGTAATAATCTGTCCCCTGAATTTTGAAAGCATCTTCCTCAAACTTCGGCAGCTGCCCCGTCCCTGTCATGCTATATTGATTCACCATAAAGGGGGGAAAGACCTCTTTATAACCGTGTTCGCGAGTATGAATATCCAGCATAAAGTTGATAAGTGCTCGCTCAAGCAAAGCACCTTCTCCTAATAAAAAAACAAACCGAGCGCCAGTAACCTTGCCGGCAGCTTCAAAGTTCAGGATCTGCAAATCTCGCCCTATATCCCAGTGTGCTTGCGGTTCAAAGTCAAATGTTGTTGGCTGTCCTACCAATCGCACCAGGACGTTTTCCTCTTCACTATGTCCTCGCGGCACTTCTTCTGCCGGAATATTAGGAAATGTCAACAAGAGTTTTTGCGTCTTGGTTTCTATTTCCCGAATTTTTTCGTCCATCTCTTTAACCTGGGAGGAAACTTGACGCATCTCCAAAATCATTTCCTGCGCAGGCTCTCCGGCCTTCTTTAAACGACCTATCTCTTCTGAAACAGTATTGCGCTGCTTTTTTAACTGCTCTACCTGGAAAATTTTTTGGCGGCGTTCTTCCTCCAGGGCCAGAAAACTTTCTAAGCTGCCCTCTTCTCCTTTGTCTTGCATAGCTTTAGCCACTATCTCTGGATTTTCCCTGACAAATTTCATATCCAGCATTTTTGCGCCCCCCTTTATTGACATAGACAACGAACTAACATTTGCCGCTAAGACCTAAACGTTAACTTGCCCGGGCAACCACAAGGGATTGCCCCTACATAGCCCTCCTCAACCCCCGGCAACTGATAACTGGCAAAAGCAAGTTCGTGGTCATTAACACTATAGTCGCATTAAAATACGATTGTTTTGCCGTGAAACAAGACCTCGCCCTCGTTACCTCGGACTCTCATTACAACCTTGAACCCTAAACCCGGGAACCCTGAACCTAGCAACCCTGAACCCGATAACCTGATAACCCGGTTATCCCTACATCTCTTCCGGTGCTTCTATCCCTAAAAGATACAATCCTTTCTTTAAGACCAGGCGCACCGCATCTATAAGCAACAGCCGGGCAAGACGCTTTTCTTCTGCTGCTTTTAAAACGGGGCAGTTATGATAAAAATGATTAAAATCGCGCGCCAGAATCAGGAGATAACGTGCCAGGACAGAAGGTTTGTTCACTTCTACTGCTTTGACCAGCACGGCTGGGAAGCGTCCTAAAGTGAGCAAAAGAACTTTTTCTTCTGCCTCGGTATATAGCTCGCCCTTGATAGATACTTCTATCGGCAAAGGCTGTTGACGCAAGATACTACAAATACGAGCATGGGAGTATTGTATATAGGGTGCTGTTTCCCCTGAAAAATCAAGGATTTTCCCCCAGTCAAAGAGCACATCTTTAGTGCGGTCATTACTTAGATCGCCAAAGATAACAGCTCCAACACCTACTTGACGAGCTATTTTTTCTTTATTCTCTAACGTTGGGTTTTTTTCCTGTATCGTTCCCAAAGCTAATTCCACCGCTTTGTTAAGAACTTCTTCCAGCAAAATCACCCTTCCCTTACGGGTGGACATTTTTCCTTCCTTAAAACGCACCATCCCAAAGGGCACATGCTGGCAAAGAGACGACCAGTCTCGCCCCATCAACTGTAACACTTTTAAAAACTGCTTGAAATGCAGAATTTGATCAGAGCCCACCACGTAAAGCAGGTAAGCAAACTTATATTTTTCATAGCGGTAAAGAGCGGCACTGATATCCCGGGTAGCATAAAGAGTTGCCCCATCTGTCTTCTGTAAAAGGCAAGGAGGCATCTCCGCCCCCAGATCTACAACCAGGGCTCCCTGGCTTTCCCGGGTTATCCCTGTGCTCTTGATCTCTTCTAGCGTTGCCGCTAATCTTTTATTGTAGAAGCTCTCCCCCTGGTACTCGTCAAATTCTATCCCTAAAAAATCATAGATTCTCTTAAACTCTCTCAAGCTTAGATCCCGAAACTCTTTCCAGAGCAAAAGAGCCTCTTCGTTTCCTTTTTCCAGTTCTCTGAACCAGAACCGCCCTTCTTCTTCCAGCTGCGGAGTTTTTTCTGCTTCCGTATGAAAGCGCACATAAAGATGAAAAAAGTGACCAATAGGATCATCATGCAACTCTTCTGGCCGACCCCACTTTTTAAAAGCAGTGATCAGCTTGCCAAACTGCGTTCCCCAATCTCCCAGGTGGTTGATCCCTACCACTTTGTAGCCCAGGGCAGAATAAAGGCGGGAAAGGGAATGTCCAATAACAGTAGAGCGAAGATGTCCAATGCTGAAGGGTTTTGCTATATTGGGAGAGGAAAAGTCTATCACCACTGTTTTTCCTTTTCCCTGGTCAGAAGAGCCGAAGGTCTCCTTCTCCTGGTGTATCCTGGTTAAAATTTCCACGGCCAGAAGAGAACGTGCTATCACCAGGTTAAGATAGGGGCCATCGCTGCTTACTCGTTCAAAAAGGGTATTATCATTAAGCTTACACATTAAATCCGCGGCTATAGCTGCCGGCGATTTTCTGAATTTTTGTGCCAGGTGAAAACATGGAAAGGCAAAATCTCCCATCTCTGGCTGCGGCGGCACTTCCAAAAGATTACCAATCTCTGCCTGAGATAACCCTGTCGGTCCCTCCAACAGTTCGGCGACCTTTTTCCTAAAAATCTCCATCCAACAATTACCTCTCTTCTACCTTACGAGGTTAAATTAATAGACGATAGACGCTGATTTATATCTCATTTTCCGACCATCGGGAATATTTTAGTAGGAGTTTATTAAAGTC
>CAZORZ010000204.1:0-3324 GCA_964582255.1 uncultured Gammaproteobacteria bacterium
AGCAACAATGCCACGATTAATCAACAGTAAGCGCCATGGGCGATATAAATTTGCCGAATCAAAATCTTGTTTTATTTCTTCACTGCACGACAAAACCACTTCGTTCATAATTTCAAACAAAGCACTTAAAGATTTTTTTGAGCTTAATGAATTAGCCGCTTGCGCAAAGGCATTAACGATAGGTTCTAGGTCATTAATTTTGCCGTCATACTGCATAATCCAAGTGGCGAATATTAAAGCAATTTGCTCTATTTCTTGTCGCTTATGCGGCAGATCAAGCTTTTGCATCAGGTCTACCATTTTCAAAACTAGGGTTAAGCCATGACTGCCGATATCCGTTGCTTCATCGGCAGTAATAATGCGATCACTCTTCGCTTTTATGTCGATCGCACTGGTGACCTTAAAAAACTCATCAAATGCATCCATTACCGATTGAAAGGCATTTTGATACGCCTCATCAAAATAGGGCTCTAGTTGCTCTGGTAATTGTTCAAAATACTCTTTTGCATCATTCATCGACGCAACATTTGAACTCATACAGGCAAACCCTCATTACGTGCATCAATATCATTTAACAACCGTTCTTCGATCACCCGCCATTGACCGTCTTCTTCTCTAAATAACACCACTTCAATGCCGTGCTTGAGCTCAGTACCATCTGTTGCTTCAATCGTTTCAACCGTTAAAAACATGATCTTTTTACTGTCTTCATGCTTTATTTTAAGCCCTTCATAACGGGCTTCTTTGATGGTCTTGTCACTAAATTCCTGCTCACATTGTGCAAACCAATCGTCATAGTTAATAACGTCAAAGCCTTCGATGCCATAGACTTGAACAGATTTAGAGATAAGATTCATATGTGCCGCATGATCGTATTGATTTATCGTGGTACAGCAATTAATCATCCAGTCCCTAATAATATCTTCTCCCGTTGCTATCGCTTGCTCAGTCATAATTTTTCTCAATGCAGGTTTTTGATTAGGCGTTTTTAATTAAATATTTTTAACTAAACTATTTATTAATGTGGGGCCTTTATAGATAAGCGCACTATACACTTGAATTAACTCTGCCCCAAGTTCGAAGCGCTTTTTCGCCTCGCTAATGCCGTCTATGCCACCTGCACTGATGATGGGGATTTCACCCTGTAAATGCTGTTGGAATTGCCACAAAATATCTCGAGATTTCAGCGTTAAAGCCAAACCACTCAGACCACCCATTTGCTGAGCATGACGATGGCCTTTTACCAAACTCTTATCCAACGTGGTATTCGTTGCTATTAGTCCATCGATATTGTATTTAACTAACAATTCAGCAATTGGCTGTATTGATTCTGGCGTTAAATCTGGCGCTATTTTTAATGTGATCGGCGTTTTAGTGCCATAATTGTCTTGTAGTCGTTTTGCCTCCTCCGTAATGCCTTTTAATAAAGCCTCAAGTGCTCCTTCATTTTGTAATGAACGTAAGCCCGGCGTATTGGGGGAGGAGACATTAATGGTGATGTAATCTGCCGATTGATAAACTTTTTTTAGCCCTATTAAGTAGTCATCAAGCGCATTGTTCACCGAAGTACTAAGGTTCTTACCAATATTAATGCCCAACATGACATCGCTTTGTTTTTCTTTTACCTGCCTTAATAAATAATCCACCCCTTTATTATTAAAACCCATTCGGTTAATAATAGACTGGTGTTTTACTAAGCGAAATAAGCGTGGCTTCGGATTCCCTTGTTGCGCTTTTGGAGTGACAGTCCCTACTTCTATAAAGCCAAAACCTAGTTTTGCTAAGGCATCAATATAGTCGGCATTTTTATCCATACCAGCAGCTAAACCCACGCTATTTTTAAAGGTTAGTCCCATCACAGTTTTAGGGTTTTGCCGTGTTTGCGTGGGTAACATGGGCGCAATGGTTTTTAACACATCTAGCGCCACTTCATGAGCTGTTTCTGGGTCTAAACTAAAAAACAGCGGTTTTAATAGTGAATACAACATAGTTATTTTATCAGTTTTATTAATTCAGGATATTCGATCACATCGGCATAAGTATCAATATCTCTGACGGGTTCAAGTAATTTATACGTTATTGATAATCGCTCTAAATTAGTCAGCACATCTCGGAGGGCATACTCTGTACCCCATGCCACCTTGTTAAATATTTGTTGGTCAAATACTCGGCAGGCAATCGAAATAAAACCACCATCTTCAACAGGCGTTAGAACCACATCAACATCATCTAACGCTGTTATCGACAGTGTTATGTGTTCGGCTTTAAAATCTAAACAATCAGTACCAATTAACATCACTTTTTCAAACGCTTTTAAGCCGTGTTTAAACGCGTTCCCCATTCGCTCACCTAGATCATCCCCTTGTTGCCGCAAAGGTTTAAATTGTATAAACGTATCCTCAGGCTGGCTTTTATGTTGCTCTTCTTGCGCTATCCATAACTGTTGTTCAACTTGGCTATTTGATACAACAGCTAAGGTTTGTTGCAATAAATAACGGTGAATATCCGTTGCCGATTGCTCGCCTATATGTGGGATTAAACGCGTTTTTACATAACCTAAAATAGGTAACTTGGTAAACACTTGCACCACTGCACTGGCTCGTGCCATCGCATGATTAGGATAATAAATATCAGCTAATGTTTGAGCTTTAATGCCTAAAAAATAGCCCAGCCTAAGCGACCACATTAACACGATGGTTTTTAACACTCCCTTATTTTCCCAACGCCTACTTGACGTCATTAAAGGTGTTTTAATGCAGGATATTTTGGCCATAACGCGTAATTTTTTACTGATGGCTATATCTTCCATTAAGGGCAAGGCTGGAAACCCTTGAATGCGCTGAAATAATTTTTTGCGTACAAAAATAGCTTGATCGCCTGTCGCCACCTGAGTCACGCAAGAACGAATATTCATCATCTGCTCGATTAATCTAAAAATAAAGCTGCGCCCACTTAAACGCACGTTAAATCGCCCCCAAGGTTTATCAGCAATTAATGTCACCCAATCTATTGGCAATACCGTATCGGCATGTAAAAACACCAACATCTCATGGCTTGCTTGCTCCGCACCTCTATTCATTTGCATGGCTCGGCCTCGTGAGCTGCTAATGAGCTTAATGTCTATTTGGGGGTGGCTTATGTATTGATGTTGTAATTGACGAACATAAGGACAACTGAGATCACTAGAGCCACCATCACAAACAATAAGTTCTAGCGCATGTCCTTTGTTATTTTGAATTAACGGAACAACGAGGTTTTGTAATGACTGATACTCATTTAAAACGGGAATGATCAAGCTGATGGCGTAATATTGAGCCAAAATTG
>CAZORZ010000205.1:0-3307 GCA_964582255.1 uncultured Gammaproteobacteria bacterium
TTCTCATTAGTTACTATGTTTGTAACAACAGTTCCTCCTTGAAATCCTTCTCCATAAATAGTCACAATTTTATCAGGCGACACTGACGAAGTTACAACAGTTACTACCAACTCTGGTTCGGCAGTAGTTGTGGTAACTGGAACAGTAGTAGTTGTGGTAGTTGGTGTGGGAACATTTTCAAATAAGGATTCTAGCAGGTCTGTCATGGATGGCACTTTTTTAGCAGCAATTAAAACCGGAGCAAACTCGCCCGTTAAGAAGTGATCTTCTAGAACAGCAAGGGTTGTGTGGCTGTCAACCTTGGTTGTGATAGTAATAGTTGCAAGTAAGCTGTCTGTTTCGGTCACACTGGGGTACACGTTGAACGTGTGATCTCCAGGAGATATCGTCAACTCAAGCGTTTCTTCGTATCCGCCTTCTTCAAACACTACTCCATACTCACCGCTGGTAATATACAAACCTACCATACTTGTTAAGTTCCACAGGGAAAGGAGGGCTTGACCTTCTTCAATTGGAGCTACCACATCTAACATTATAACGTTTGTAAACAGGTTAGTTGGATCACCTGTGGTGTAGATAGCCCATGTTTGGGATGTACCGCCTTTAACTTCAATTTCAATGCTGAATACTGGGCGGGAGGTCTCAACTGGCTCCCAACCATGCACGAACACTTCTAGTGTGTGCGCACCTGCGGGTACACGCACAGCTTCCGAAAACTCTCCATAAGTTAACCCTACAGCAAGAGGCGTGTAGTACTCTCCTTTAATATACACATCTATTGGGAATCCCGCCGTGCCGGGCATTCCGTGGAGTATGTAAATGTACCCTTCTGGGTTAGGTGCCACATCTTGTGCAGTTACTGCACTGGCACCTACTGCAAATAGTAGTGTGACAGCTCCTATAATTAACGTTAGGTGTAGAAGGTATGTTTTCATAATTATTTGTATCCTTTGGAAAATTTTAAATAATGTTGGGTGGAGTATGGTGTTGTTACTAGATTTAATTATCCTATGACATGTGGTTAACTGCATCAATCTTTAGGTTGTGACCAGTATTCACGTTAATATTATGTAATAATATTGAGCCCGTCTATTTGGATAACAGGTTAAAATAGTGCCGTAACATACTTTCAACGCAATAGGTTTCAATTTATTTCTTAAAGTTGTTGCCGCTGTGAAAATTATTTATGTGTACGTGTAAAATGCTGCACCGTAAAGTGCCTACAAGTAAGAGGATTGCATGAGAAGTTACACGTTGAAATAATTATAAAAATATGTAGTTAGTTGAGTTAACTGCCGTGTTGTGAAACCTGCTACGTCTGGCCCACCATTTAAGATTTAATTTGGGAGTAGGTTCCCCACTTGGTGACAGTCGGCTGGGACGCAGGCTGCGCCTGTGTGCAGCTGTAGCAGAAGCACTTGTGTTGCCAATAGGAATAACCTTCTACAAGATGTACGCTAGTTGTAATAGCGAGTGGTGCCTGCAACCTTATTGTAAGCTTTTACATTACTGCAACCCCGTGGGTTACTAACCTAGGTGCGCACTAACCTGGGTGCACACTAACCTGGGTGCACACTAACCTGTGTTAATACGTTTTTATTTCACACACCCGGGTTGACAGTTAAGCACATGGCGGACTTTCTGGCTTGGGTCACTACTCAGTATAGGCATTAGGCGGCATCCACTTGCAGCAACATAATAGGTGTGTTGGTAGATGTCAATCGTGAGTGGTTTTAGATAAAAAGTATTTCAATATCTTATTTCGAGGAGATTTATTCAGCATGAGTGTATTACTGCAAATGTCACTATTAATTTTAACTTTTCTAGCAGTGCTTGCGCTGACACCTGCAACCGTTTTAGCGCAAGAAAATGCTTCAACGTTTGCAGTAGAAATTCCCCCAACTGCCGTGTACGCTGCTTTAACTTCTGTCGCCCCTGCATCTGTTACTACAGTTTCACAAATAACCGCTCAGGTTGAAACGATAGTGGAGCAAGCACCTATCTGGGCGTTGGGTGTCGCTGCAGCGATGACTGCCCTTCTGTTATTCCTTGTCACACGCTCCTTTATTAACATTTTGCGTCGTCGTAAAGTTGTACGTTGGCAGCGTACAGTAGCGCCAACTTTCCAAGCAGCTTCTGTGTTGGCTGCACAACTGGATGAAAATTTAGCCATTTGGAGAGGTGACAGCTTACAGCATGGTACAGCAAATCCTGAAGATCTTTTAGCTGAAGTTTGGGAGAATGTAGTGACTCAGGTAGGGCCAACCCATTCAGCATTAAAGCAGAATTCCGCCGAAGCTCCTTTATTGGTAGCATCCCACGCAGCCGCTTCTGTAGCTGCCGCGTTGCTAGCTACACGTCATGCGGTGGATGCTGTGGCGGAAGCCCGCGCCGAATTTTTAGAGGTATGTGTCACTGAAACTGCAGGCGCTACTTCTCCTGCAGACAATACTGAACTTTCAAACGCTATGCAAACAACACTTCAACGCACTCGTAGGGTAAGCACCAGCCTTCAGCTGACGCGCGCTACACTCACTTCAACGTTAAGTTCGCTTCAGGCGACACTGGCAAGCCGATAAAGCAAATTACAGGAACGCGACTTTTTACTTAAATGAGTTCCTTAATGAGGATTTTCAGCAAAGCACTTCAATAAAGAAAGCACATTGACGTTGTCACCATGTTCGGGTAATGCTACTATCTGTTATTAACTTTGTGTTGCTAAACCCTGCAGTTTCAAGAAATGCTGCCAATGCGTCCTTATCTACGCTAAAGAACGCTATTAAAGCGTTCCCCTCTGCGCCTCCGGAAGGATCTTCATTTACACCGAAAACAACCGCTCCTTCGATATGTACCGCGGCAGCACCCCACCACATATTTTTATAATAAAAATCTTTATGTGGGTTTATCACCCAACCGTTAGACTCCCATTGACCTTCTTGTGTTATAAATCCGACACGTATAACTGTTGGTATAATCTTCGCATGATATTCCCATGAGCCTACTACTGCTTTGAAAGGTACACGAATTGTTGCTATTTGAAGTTTATCTTGCAAGTGGCTCACTTCGTGGTTTTCTGCAAGTTTCTTTTTTGGAATTAGGCGCAACCCATTGTTGTCAAATAGGGGCCCACTACTATTTTCATTCATTAACTGCTCCACTGAAAGTTGTGTAAAAAATTGTATCCCTCGGATATGTTATTCTACTAAATGTGTACATTTAAAGTAGATTCTGCTATCTGTTAACAGTACTTGTAGTAGTTTACAAGTCACGAAACCTCACGTTACACAACAGTAGAGTTATAGTTAAA
>CAZORZ010000206.1:0-3301 GCA_964582255.1 uncultured Gammaproteobacteria bacterium
TTTTAATAAGATTAATTCATCCGTATCAATCTCAATTGCTTTAATACTTTTTTTACCTGCTTCTGTGCTTTCAAAGTGTGTAATCCAATAAAAATTTTCTTGCCAAAATTTAAAACTAAGTAATCCATCTATTTTATAAGGTAAGGCTAAAATTGCTGTATCAATATCACCATTTCTCACTTGTTCGACCAACACATGCGATTGCTCTTCCGTAATATTAAGCTCTAAATTAGGATATTTTTTTTGTAAGGCGGGCAAAATAATTGGCAAAATAAATGGGCTTATAGTTGGGATGATGCCCATACTCATTGGTCCACAAAGCGGTTTACTTTGCGCCCTTCCCAACACATCAATATCATCCATCAGGTCTTTTATTGATTGCGCCTTGTCTAACACGTGTCGTCCTAATGCCGTAATTAATACCTTCTTATTGTCTCGCTCAAAAACTTGAAAACCCAATTTTTTTTCAAAATCGATTAATGCGGTGCTTAAAGCCGAGGGCGACACAGAACAGGCCTCGGCTGCTTTTTTAAAATGCAGCGTGCGCTCGACAGCTAAGGCATAAATTAAATGTTTCAAGGAAATCATGTTCAGTATTTTAGAACATGAGATTAGATTAATCCAGTTTTCCAGATCGAATGATTTTCTTTATTATTTCTACCAATGTTTGGACACGAACAGACTTTAATTTTAAAACACTTTATCGGAGATAAAAAATGGCAGTAATCAATACTGAAGTAAAACCTTTTAGCGCAACAGCTTTTAAAAATGGCGAATTTATTGAAGTTTCAAATGAAGATATTAAGGGAAAATGGTCAGTCTTTTTCTTTTACCCTGCTGATTTTACCTTTGTGTGCCCAACTGAGTTAGGCGACCTTGCAGACGCTTACGAAGAGTTTCAAAAGCGTGGCGTTGAGATTTATTCTGTTTCCACAGACACTCATTTTTCACACAAAGCATGGCATGATTCATCTGACACAATCGGAAAAATAAACTACACCATGGTTGGTGACCCAATGGGCAATATCACACGTAATTTTGATTGCATGCGTGAAGATAGCGGACTAGCTGATCGCGGTACATTTCTAGTTGATCCTGAAGGCATTATTCAAGCCATGGAAATTACTGCCGAAGGTATTGGCCGTGAAGCTGCAAGCCTTTTAAACAAGGTAAAAGCGGCACAGTATGTAGCATCACATCCAGGCGAAGTTTGCCCAGCTGCATGGAAAGAAGGTGAAGCAACTTTAGCACCATCACTGGATTTAGTCGGTAAGATTTAATCTAGTTAGTTTCTGACCACAATCAGCCCATCACTACTTGGTGGGTTGATTTATAAATAGGACAAACCACCATGTTAACCAATGAATTATTAACCGCTCTTAAAGGTTATACCGCCAATATGTCTAAGCAAATTACATTTGTTTTACAAACAGGTGAACACGCCAAACGCCAAGAACTGGTAGAGTTTCTAACAGCTATTGCTGGAGTGAGTGACAACATTCAATTTGAACAACGTGATACCAATGGTTTTCTCCGCAGTGCGATGAGCTTTATGCTTGAAGCCGATGACAAAGATACTGGCATTCGTTTTTCAGGCATACCCGCAGGACATGAATTCAACTCATTAGTCCTCGCCCTTTTACATGCTTCTGGCACAGACATCAAATTGGATGACTCTGTAAAGTCTATATTAGGCAACATAAACAAAAAAATGCACTTTGAAGTATTTATCAGTTTAAGTTGTCACAATTGCCCTGATGTGGTTCAAGTGCTAAACCAATTTGCACTTTTAAACCCAAACATTAGCGCAGAAATGATTGATGGTGACATCTACCCCGAATTAATAAAAGAACGCGAAATACAGGGCGTTCCCAGTGTTTATCTTAATGGTGAGTTATTTGCCAATGGCAAAGTCGATGCCGCAGTATTAATTGATAAACTCCTTGAACACAATCCAAACATTAAACAAACATCTTCAGAATCAGCATTACCGATTCAAGATGTCACCATCATCGGTGGTGGCCCAGGTGGTGTAAGCGCAGCCATTTACAGCGCCCGAAAAGGCTTAAAAGTCACGATAGTTGCCAAAACATTTGGTGGCCAAGTTAAAGATACTATGGGTATTGAAAACTTAATTTCAGTCTCTAAAACAACAGGGCCTGAGCTTGTTGGCTCTTTAAAGCAGCACTTAAATGACTATGAAGTCACGCTAAAGGAACACTTAAGTGTCGAGTCTATTGACGATGGAGACACCAAGAGCGTTACCCTCTCGTCAGGCGAAGTGATTTCGACTAAAGCCATCATTATTGCCACCGGTGCGCGCTGGCGTGAGCTAGGTATTCCTGGCGAAAAAGAAAATATTGGTAACGGTGTTGCCTATTGCCCTCACTGCGATGGCCCTTTTTATAAAGGCAAAGACATTGCGGTTGTTGGTGGTGGTAATTCTGGTATAGAAGCTGCTTTAGACCTTGCTGGTATTGTAAAGTCTGTGACCGTTTTTGAATTTATGCCCGATTTAAAAGCAGACCAAATTTTAGTCGATAAAGCCAATGCAACTGAGAATATTACGATTATAAAAAATGCTGAGACTAATAATATTACAGCTGAAAATGGAAAAGTGAATGCCATTGAGTATAAAGACAGAGAAACCGATGTTATTAAAAGCATCGCATTAGAAGGTGTTTTTGTTCAAATTGGCTTAGTGCCTAACAGTCAATTTGTAAAAGACTTAGTTGAGCTTAACCCGTACGGTGAAATCGTTATTGATGAAAAATGTAAAACATCAGTAAAAGGAATTTTTGCTTGTGGTGATGTGACTACCGTTCCCTATAAACAAATTGTGATCTCAATGGGTGAAGGCTCAAAGGCATCTTTAGCTGCTTTTGAATATTCACTAACTGGTCAATGGTAAGTGTTCATTTAAAATAGCCATAAACTCATCAGCATGTTCATAATGTAGCCAATGGTTGCCATTGGCTACCACTTTAATATCAGCCTCTAAAAAGTGTTCATGAATAGCATCTAAACCTGTTTGCTTGTAGTAGTCAGAGTTTTCACCAAACACAAATAGGCTTTTAACGGTTAAAGCTTTGGCTAATGTCGGTGCGGCTACAATTGAACTCATATTGTCTAATATATTTTGCCATGCTATTTTCCAGTACCATTGCTTATCGAGCTTCGATAAACTTTGTAATAAAAATAAACGCACAAAATCATCTTTAATCGCATGTTTTAATTCATTATCGACTTGTTTTCGATTTTTTATTTCTGCTAAATCAATATCTAGAATGGGCAGAATTAA
>CAZORZ010000207.1:0-3298 GCA_964582255.1 uncultured Gammaproteobacteria bacterium
TTTTGCTCCTGCAATCAATTTTTCTGGGTCTATCAAGTGCCTTAACCCACGAGGATGAACTAACACAGTTGCATTGACACAATGTGGTAGCAGCGCACCACAGCCACCTGCATGGTCTAGGTGAATGTGGGTGGGAATGATGTATTTTACGTGTTCAGTTTTAAGGCCTAACTTTTCAAGTGCGCTTAATATTATGGGTACACTGTGGCTGGTCGCTGTTTCAATGATCACAACGTCATTATTTTCGACTAAAAAATATACTGCGGCGAGTCCATCGCGCCTATATTCGGCGTCTAAACAATAGATGCCATGATCGTATTTTTGTAATTTAGGCATCTTTTTATTGCACTTGGTCAGCCATAAATAACCATGTTTCAATCACTGTGTCTGGGTTGAGCGACACACTATCAATACCTTGTTGTAATAACCATTTTGCGAGATCAGGATGATCAGAAGGTCCTTGTCCACAGATGCCAACGTATTTGTTCTGCCTTTTACAGGCTTTGATGGCATCCGATAGTAATTTCATGACTGCCGGATTACGTTCATCAAAAGCATGAGCGATTAAGCCTGAGTCTCTATCTAAGCCTAAGGTTAATTGGGTGAGATCATTAGAGCCGATAGAAAAACCATCAAAGTATTGTAAAAATTCATCCGCCAAAATCACGTTCGATGGGATTTCGCACATCATCATGATTTCTAAATCATCTTTACCTCGTTCTAAGCCGAATTTTTTTAAAATGTCTATAACAGCCGCCGCCTCATCCAGCGTTCGCACAAAAGGAATCATAATAGCGACATTTTTAAAGCCCATGTCATTACGAACTTTTAAAATGGCTTTGCATTCAAGCTCAAAACAGTCTTGAAAATCAGGGTTGATATAACGTGCTGTGCCGCGATAGCCAATCATCGGATTTTCTTCGACAGGCTCAAATTGTTGTCCACCAATCAGATGTGCATATTCGTTTGATTTAAAATCAGACATACGCACAATCACGCGCTTGGGGTTAAAAGCAGCCGCTAAGGTCGATACACCTTCGGCAAGGCGATTAATGTAATATTCGACAGGGGAGTCATAAGCGGTAATACGCAGATTGATAGTGTCTTGTAATTCGGCATCAAGTTGATCAAAATTCAATAAAGCCTTGGGGTGAATACCGATCATTTTGTTAATGATAAACTCTAATCGCGCTAAGCCTATGCCTTCATTCGGTAGTTGCGCAAAGCTAAACGCTCGTTCAGGATTGCCTATATTCATCATTACCTTAACGGGGATGTCAGGCATGTTGCCAAATTCATGTATCGAATGCTCAAATTCGCACAAACCGTCGTACACATAACCAGTGTCGCCCTCAGCACAAGAGACCGTGTAGTTTTCATCACTTTTTAAAACCTCTGTTGCATCACCTGTACCGACTAACGCCGGTATGCCCATTTCCCGCGCAATAATGGCGGCATGACAGGTGCGCCCACCACGATTAGTGACAATGGCACTGGCTTTTTTCATGATGGGTTCCCAATCTGGGTCGGTCATGTCGGTGATTAATACATCGCCTTCATTGATTAAATCCATCTGAGAAATGTCTTTAATCACCTTGCCAATGCCTTGTCCGATTTTATTGCCGACAGCGCGGCCTTCAATTAATGGCGTATGGCTTTGTTTTAATTGATAACGCTCAATGGCTTGTTTGTTACTGCGTGATTGCACAGTCTCAGGGCGAGCTTGCACAATGTATAGCTTGCCATCTAAGCCATCTTTTGCCCATTCAATATCCATCGGTCTTTGATAATGTTGCTCAATAGTGCAGGCCATTTCCGCTAATTTTTTAATATCGTCATCGTTTAAAGAAAAGCGCAGTTGTTCTGGTTTATCAACAGGCACTGTTTGAATGGCTTTTTTAGGGTCGGGATCATCGGCATAGATCATCTTGATTTTTTTACTGCCGAGGGTTTTTTGAATGATTTGATATTGGTCTTTATAGGGTTTTTTATACACGTAAAACTCATCAGGATTGACAGCGCCTTGTACAATCGTTTCGCCTAAGCCATAACTACTGGTAATAAACACCACATCTTCAAACCCAGATTCAGTGTCAATGCTGAACATCACGCCACTTGACGATAAATCACTGCGAACCATCATTTGAATGCCAGCAGACAGAGCCACTTCACTGTGCTCAAAACCTTGGTGAACACGATATGAGATGGCACGATCATTATATAAAGATGCGAAAACCAATTTAACCGATTGCAAAACCTGTTCAATGCCTTGGATGTTTAAATAGGTTTCTTGCTGCCCAGCAAAAGAGGCGTCAGGTAAATCTTCTGCTGTGGCTGATGAGCGTACCGCGACTTTAGCATCAACACCCTTAACGCTCATGGCCTGATACGCTTGGCTAATGTTTTTTACTAATTCGTTGGGCAATTCAGCATTTAGCACCCAGCTTCTAATTGTTGAGCCTGATTTACTGAGAGCATTAACATCTTCAGTATCGAGTTCTTTTAAAAGCTGATTTATTTTATGATCTAAATTAGCTAATTGTAAAAACTCTCTAAAAGCTTCAGCCGTTGTTGCGAACCCACCAGGAACATCAACACCGAGTGTACTTAAGTGTTGAATCATCTCACCAAGAGACGCATTTTTACCACCAACGGTGTCGACATCATTGATGCCTACCTTATTTAAATTTATGATTGAACTTGTCATGTTAATTTTCACCGAATATTGATAGTTTTTATACTAGTATAAGATCAACATAAAGAAACAAATTATTTACAAATAAGGTTATAAATTTTAATGCATAAAAGAACTGCTTTTTTTCTGTCTAACCGTACAGCAATAACAGCTGAAACATTAGGCCATAGCTTGCTAGCTCAGTTTTCAGAGCAAGAGTTTGAAACGATCACAATTCCCTTTATTAATTCAGAAAAAAAAGCCCGATTAGTACTCACTCAGATAGGCAAAGCATTTGTTCAAACAGGGGTGAAACCTATTGTGATTAGTACATTAATTGAGACTGATTTGATTGACATCATTAAACAATCAAAGGCCTTAGTGCTGGATTCTTTTGAACTCTTTTTACCTGCGTTAGAAAAAGAACTCAGTGAACAGCATCATGTTGGAAATGAAACATCACATCGCATTAAGGATGAAAAAATTTACGATGCCCGCATCGAAGCAGTAGACTTTTCCTTATTGCATGATGATGGGCTCAGAGCCAAACACTATAATGATACCGATGTAATTTTACTCGGCGTCTCCCGTTCGGGCAAAACGCCAACCAGCCTTTATATGGCA
>CAZORZ010000208.1:0-3285 GCA_964582255.1 uncultured Gammaproteobacteria bacterium
AGTCGGTCTTTATACCGGCTGGAGGCAGGCCGTGTCCACCTTTCTGGTCCCAGGCACGCAAATTTCGGATGAACCCTTTATTTTTTGAATTGACCGACCTTTAGCTTCTCGCTTCGAAATAATGCTGATCGTGGAGAAGTGAAGGCCGATATGATCGCCGATTTCTTGAAGCGTGTAACATATTCTATGCGTAGCGGGCTTACCATGATGAGATTAGTCTATCATATTGCTATTCGAAAATAAGGCGCGACCCCTTCCGACGCGATAGTAGATCTCGAACCCAGATGGTTCTACGACTTCTTCTGCGGGCGTTCACGTGCCTTTCTCTGCTCGATGCTTCTTCGTTTGTGTTTCGCTCTCTGTTCCCTAAATTTCTTGTCGATCCGTAACTGCTCAAGCTCTGTCCGTTCCTTGTCAATCAATGGCGCCATCTTCTTTACGCGATCGGCGCGTTTCTTCTCTTGCTGAGCGATATCCCAGGCCACTTGAAGAGAGTAGATTGGTCTGTCAAGATCAGGCAGTGAGTCATAGAACTCAGAGTATGCGTTTAGATAGGAAGCTTCCTCATCATAGAAAATGCTCTTTGCTTCCTCCATTCTGAGATTAGCTTCGTTAATCTGTGGGTTGAAGAATTTGCCATACGAATGCTTGTCTATCACAGGTATGCCGGCAAGGAAGAGATCGGATCTGATTATTTCGTAGATTGCGTCACTATCCCACGAATTCTCCGATGGGAAAAGCAAGAGATAGCGGTAAAGAGCCTCCGGCGACCATACTGGACATTCCTTCCCTGGAAATACGCGCCGCAGAACCCCACTCTGCGTCACAAAGTAAGCACGACTTGGCACACCCTCATTGAGTGCTCCAAATCTTCCGGTACGCTCGCCAAGAAGGAGGATGAGGACCTCCGCCTCAGCTTTGCATTGAGCATCACTTCTGTAGGTTCCCTTAGCTATTCGATCTTGTCGGATCTGATCAGTCCAATAGGGGCGCTCGCCCCAGTCAATAGTCTTGAACCCCTGCCACTCACTGAAGCGTACTGCCTGAACATTGTAGCGCTGCAAGGTTTCTTCTACTGCTACGCTGAGTTCAACTCCTTCTTCGTTGCCGAAGATAGAGCTGATGTAGGCACCAAACGCTAGCGCCGGGTTCTCTGCGGCAGTTCTCACAAAACCATCAATGAACAGGTTCTGCTTGTAGTCTCCTCGCAGGAGAGCAATCATCATGAACTCCGTGGAATCCGTGTGGTACTTGTCCACACACTTGATGGCCCATTCGGCATGCTCCAGTACTTCCTCGAATAAGCTATATGTCGTGAAGACGTCTATCTCCAGATCACGTATTCGCTTAAAGAGGTCATCTGCATACGGATGGTTATAGCAGTTCTTGGCTAGCAGCGGGAGAATAACACTTGAGTCGAGAATCCACACCGTGCTATCAAGCCACTCGTGCCGCAGCTGTGCAGCCGCTTGATGCTGACCAAGCACGTGAAAGGCGAAATGACCTTGGGAACACCACGAAAGGTACTTCTTGAAGAGGGCAGATGGCTGTGCAATCACACCGGCCAAGTACTCGATGTAATAGGCACGCTGTTCAAACTTCTCCAGTTGGTTCGAGGCTTTTTGCAGGAATGAGAATACGTCAAGGCCTTCATTCAGATTAGGGCTGGCCCCTCCAAACACACACGCCGCGACGCTCAAGCCTCTACGTTTCAATGCCAGATCCAAGCCCTGCAATGCTGCGGTCACGAAACTCCTGATTTCTTGCTCGGCGCTCACCGGAAACTCCCGCTTGAAATCGAGCTCAATCTGCATCTCCACTTGCTCTCGAAGGAGCTCCGCTTGAGCTTGGTTCTCTTCCACCGTCTTCTGTCCGCTCTCCGTCAGCTGCAGTACCTCTTCACCGGTGAAACGCAGGAGGTCGCGCTTGTGAAGCCCCTCAATGCAGGCAATGGCGCGATTCCGAAGATCCTCCGGCATGCCCGGAAGTGGAAGCTCCGCGATCAATTTATCTGCGCTTCGTATGTTCTTGGCGCTGCTACGTAGTACGGTTCTGAGTATGAGGGCTTCAAGAGCGTTACCTACAAAGTCGCTCTTATGGCCTTTCAAACGGGCTTGCGAGTAGATATAGAGCGAAGCAGCGGTGTCATCTACGCCGGACTGTTCTGTCTCTATTGGCGGTGTGCCACGAACGCGAGGAGCGACGAATCTGTCCATCAGCGGCAAGACCCGTTGAACAAGAGCACGATGCGTGCCGTCAGGGTTAGGGTAGGAGATCACCCGGATGTTCTTGGTTCTATACAGCTCGTTAGCCTCATTGTCGCTGATATCTGCCGCAATCATGTAGATCGGGTGAGCAGGCGAGGCAAAATGCCGTGCTTTCTCAAGGATGAACTCTATGTCGGGGTCACCAAGGCTGTACCCGACAATCACAACGTCAGTCATTTCAAAGATGTAGCCCAGCTTCCGTCTGAAGTACTCCCTTCTGGGCGCAGATCGAAAGGCAGCGTACTGGTCCGATGTCAAGACTACGTTGTCCGGATCATCCAGGCTTCCGTGTAACTTCACAATAACCCCATCCGTGTCATCCCGGATCTTCCTGAAGTCCACTTCGGAGTTCCCCAAAGGGACGAAGCTGACTCCAGTATCATCAAGGTGATCTTTCAGGTGATCATCGAAGTTGGTTGTAAGGTAGCAGGCGAAGGGCCACCCAGCAAGGAAGCCGTAAATGCCCCCTCTTGGCTTTTGTGGAACAAGTTTTTCACGTACAACCTCCAGAAGGTTGTCAATGCCTCCCAGATCCTTTTCGGCAAGCGAGAACATTTCCGGGTACTTCCGGGCCTCAAGATACTTCGAGTACGTTGCTGCGTCGTAGGTAGCTATAGAAGACTCTATGTGAACGAGAACCTGTTTCGCGAGACACTCCCACGAAGGAACGCCCAGATCGCACGAAGCACCGGCACCCACAACTACCCAGCAGCGACCTTTGTTAATCAGTCTCGTTAGCTCAATTAGGTGCTGCACCTCTATCACTCCTTCTCCAATGCCCTTTTCTCCAACGCCCTTCAAGATAGTGTTGACAAAGTAGCTTATACTTAATACATTTCCAAACTAGCACAGTTGCATGCACTTTATTGGGGGTTACCATTTTCTGGCTCCTCACGGTTGATAGGTTCTGGGAACATCATACTGATCTTTTTGCTTACAGGCAAATCTACAGAGCAAGCTGGACTTAGCGCCCTTCGGACGGGCTTTTAAGCCTTGAAGCATCCCGTAGTTTCTTGGT
>CAZORZ010000209.1:0-3280 GCA_964582255.1 uncultured Gammaproteobacteria bacterium
GGTCATTAATAACACGTGAATTAAAGAATGTTTCTTCTTCGAACACTGGCTCATAAATAACCACGTCAACACCCTTTGCTTTGATGCGCTTCATAATGCCTTGAATAGCTGATGCTCTGAAGTTATCCGAGCCTGTTTTCATCACTAAACGATACACACCGACAACTTTGGGGTTTTTTTCTAAAATCGAAAAAGCAATAAAGTCTTTTCTGGTGGTGTTTGCATCAACAATGGCGTTGATAATATTACTGGGTACATCTTTGTAATTTGCACGCAATTGCTTGGTGTCTTTTGGTAAACAATAGCCGCCATAACCGAACGATGGATTATTGTAGTGCGAACCAATTCTTGGGTCTAAACCTACGCCTTCAATAATATCTTTACTGTTTAGGTTATGCACTTCGGAATAGGTGTCTAATTCATTAAAATAAGCAACTCGCATAGCAAGATAAGTGTTTGAAAATAGCTTGATCGCCTCTGCTTCCGTTGACTCAGTAAACAAAACATCAATATTGTCTTTGTCTGCGCCTTGCTCTAATAAACCGGCAAAAACCTTGGCTCTATCAGAAATTTCTCCCACAACTATACGAGACGGATGTAAATTGTCGTAGAGCGCCTTTCCTTCACGCAAAAACTCAGGGGAAAACATGATGTCATTACTGCAATATTTACGCTTTACGCCTTTTGTAAAACCAACGGGAACAGTTGATTTAATCACCATGGTCGCCTTTGGATTAATTTCTATAACATCTTTAATCACAGATTCTACGGTAGACGTATTAAAGTAATTACTCTCAGTGTCGTAATCAGTTGGTGTTGCAATCACTACAAAATCGGCATCTTTATAAGCGGCGTGTTTATCCAAGGTTGCGGTGAAGTTAAGCTCTTTATTGGCTAAAAAATCTTCAATTTGGTCATCGGCAATGGGGGATTTTTTGTTATTCAGTAATTCTACTTTTTCAGGCACGACATCTAATGCTACCACTTCATTATGTTGCGATAACAACATTGAAATTGATAGACCTACATAACCCGTACCAGCAATTGCAATTTTCATAAGTTCTATTTTATTAATATAAATTCGACGCGAATACTACAAGGAACACCGCTTAATTACGAATAAAATAGCAATTTAACCATTAAATAAAAGAATCTAAGAACAAGGCAATTTGTAATCCTTTATTCTTTATCGCAATATGGTGTTCTGGATGAAGAATAATATACAAGGATGAAAATATGATGAAACACTTAATCACACTATTATTGCTGTTTTTATTACCTTTAAATAGTAGTGCAAACAAACCACAATTACTGTTAGCCAAAACATATCATTCTGATATAGAGCTTAAAGATTACTGGGTGAGTGAAAAACTGGATGGCGTCAGAGCTTATTGGGATGGAAGAAAACTCATTTCACGACAAGGTATTATTTTTAATACACCCCAATACTTTACCAAAAACTTTCCTCAAATAGCCCTTGATGGTGAGCTTTGGCTTGATCGAAACAAGTTTGCAACACTGTCAGGATTAGTCCGAAGAAAAACCAGTCATGTTGATAATTGGAAAGAGGTTAAATACATGATTTTTGACTTGCCAAATAGCCAACAAACATTCGATATACGAATCTTGAAAATGCAATCTATTATTCAAAAGACCAACATCCCTCATTTAAGAATGATCGCTCAATATAAAATAAAAACTCATCAAGAGCTAATGCATAAGCTTGATCAAATCGTGAGTATAGGCGGTGAAGGACTGATGCTACACAAAGGTTCATCTACCTATAAAAATGGGCGGTCAAATGATCTTTTGAAATTAAAAAAATATTTTGATGATGAAGCTATTGTCATTCAACACATGGCAGGAAAAGGAAAGTACACAGGCATGATGGGCGCGCTATTAGTAGAAACAAGTGATAAAATTCGTTTTAAAATTGGCACTGGTTTTAGTGATGAAGAACGAAAAAACCCACCGCCAATTGGTAGTGAAGTTACTTTTAAGTATTTTGGGTTCACTCATTTAGGCGTGCCACGATTCGCCAGCTTTATGCGTATTAGAAGCCTCATGAATAAGGATAAACCTTAATATGATATTGATTAGTTTCATCTTTGAAACTATCTGGAATCACACTCCAAGCCATCACATCTATCAACAGTGGCAAATTACTCTCTCGCAATACTTCACGAAATACCAATACGCTTTCCCATGTCACATCTGTCGAAACAACCACTAAGTCCAGATCACTGGTACATGGTTTTGCTGTTTTACACGAGAGCCGCAAGCCCACACTTCTGCACCATTTAAATGCCTGCTGATTAAAGCACGTAACTCGGATAAATATTTATCCGGCAGATCGAGCTTCGGCTTCATCTAAATTAACTCGTAAATTTTTAGCATCTATTAAAAATTAGCGCTGTAGATTTATATCAAAACGGAATGTCATCAAATCCTTCGTCTGTCGGTGGTGCATCAAAATTACTCGGTGCAGCCGCCTGAGCTTGTGGCGCTTGATTTTGTTGTGGCTGTTGTTTTTGTTGATTTGGATTAAAAGCAGCAGTACCGCCTGATGAATCGGCACGACTCCCTAACATTTGCATTTCATTAGCTACAATCTCAGTGCTGTAACGGTCTTGACCATTATTATCTTGCCACTTACGAGTTTGAATTTTTCCTTCAAAATACACTTGCTGGCCTTTTCGCAAATATTGAGCTGCAATCTCAGCTAATTTGCCAAAAATAACAATGCGATGCCACTCGGTTTTTTCGATATTTTCACCGGTGGTTTTATCTTTCCACGACTCGTTTGTGGCAACAGACACATTGACAACCGCGCTTCCGCCAGCTGTGTATTTCACATCAGGGTCTTTGCCTAATGTACCAACGATAATTGCTTTATTTACGCCTCTTGCCATGTTTTTACCTTTTTATTCTATATGATTTTAGTCTGTGCATTCTACACATTCAATACTGAAGAAGCGAATTTATAGCCTATATCCTCTGCTAAATATCCGATCAATATTTATGTAAAAATCTTAACTATGGACTCTTCTTCAAATAGCCTTTTATCAATTTTTAGATAGGCTATCTTATCTTCTAAGAAGATGGATGCATCATTCACACCGACAAGATCCATCAATTTATCTTTAAGCTCATCAACATCGTCCACTTGATACTCGGTCAAATTAAATGAAAACGATGAGAGCGGTTTTGGTTTTTTCATGGTCATTACAACTAGAAACCAAACCAAAAATAACACCGCTGCGAAGCCATACACCCAGCT
>CAZORZ010000210.1:0-3235 GCA_964582255.1 uncultured Gammaproteobacteria bacterium
CAAAGAGCTTTCTAAAACATCAAATAAACCCATCGAAATCGAAGAAATAAAATGTTTTGGGCAATGCGAAAGAGGGCCTGTTATGCGTATTGCACCTGCCTTAGATTTTTTTTACCAAGTTCACGAAGACGATTTACCCAATATTATTAATACCATCAAAAACCTTTGATTTAAACCTTTAAGCTGTTTATTGTTTGTCTTACATTTATAATTACTAAGGCTAAAGGTATGGCAGAAGAACAATTGGCTCTCTCCAAACAGACTAAACGCACCATTGTTGCGATCACTTTATGTCAAGCAATAGCTGTTCATTTTTTAACTATTTTAAAAGATTCGTGGCCTGAAATTTGGATACAAACAGCTTTTGTTACAGTCATTGCTGTGCCGCTATTTATTGCTTTAGTGCTCATCCATGTTAATGATAAGAAAATGTGGCTAGTGATAATAGCCTATGGCGTTATGGTCTTAGGCACGAGTTATTACACTGTGTATCAATGTTCTGGCTACGATAGCCTAAGCTGTAGTGCAGAGCATTGGTTTCAATATGCAGCGCCTCAGATTATTGCTTGGTTTATAGCGCTATTTTTTACTCAGGTTTGGTTAAGCACTAAAGATTTTAGTTTTTCCTACGATGCGTTAATCAAGGCATCTTGGTCTAACTATATCTCCTTAAAATTAACGCTTTTATTCTTGTTGATTTTTGCAGGCCTTCTTAGTCTGTGGGCGGCTCTGTTTAATATCATTGGTATTAATCAATTTGCAAAATTATTCTCCCATCCTTGGTTTATGTTTCCTGTTGCTGGCATCATGCTCGGCGTCGCAATTATAAATTTTCGCGAACGTATTAATACCGTTCACCTAGTACTTAATATACTTCAAGTGTTGATGCAATGGCTGTTACCCATCGTCTCGTTGATGAGTATTTTATTTTTACTAACCTTACCTTTTACAGGTTTAGACGGTTTATGGGACACAGGTTATGCCACAGGTATGATGTTGTGGATTATAAGTTTGTTATTATTTTTTAGTAATGCGGTGTATTTGGTTGGTAACAACGATACCCAGCACAGTAAATTTTATAATGTGCTAATCAAAGTGTCGTTAATTTTAAGCCCGGTGTATGTGGGCTTAGCCAGCGCAGGTTTAATGATTCGAGTGAATGAATACGGTTGGACGGTTGGACGTCTTTGGGTATTGATTATTATCTTATTATTGGCTTCTTTTACTCTGTCCTATAGTTACAGCTTAATAACGAAAAGAAATAATTGGTTTTATCATATCACGCGTATTAATCGGATTTTGGCTGTGTGTATCGTTATTGTTTGCATATTAGTGACCTCGCCAGTGATTGATTTACGAAAAATAAGTGTCACCAGCCAATTGTCGTTATTACATCAAGGAAAGATAAGCATTGAAGATTTTGACTACAAATATTTACGCTTTAAAACAGGCAGAGCAGGACATCAAGCACTGCTGAGCTTAAAAGACTATGAGCCTATAAAAAACAATAGCGAACAATTGGCTTATATAGACAATGTTTTAGCTGCTTCCAGTCAATGGAATGTTAAAGCGAAGGATTCTGGTAATGCTCAAGCATTGAAAGCGTTAATCCGCATGTATCCTCAAGGTACTGAGATGCCAGAGGCTTTATTAGTAGAGCTATTTAAAAATAAAAATAATTATAAAACCTGCAAGAAAAGAAACGATTGTTTTATTTTGGCTGTTGATGTGTATGGCGATGAGGCCAAGGAATACATTTTCAATTTAGGCCCTCGTTATTTGAGTTACTCTAATGTGTATGCTTTGTCAGAAGGTCAATGGATGAAAATAGGCGGTTCTATGGCGACTAAAAGGTTAAATAACGAAAATATTGATAACGCATTACTGCAAAATAATTTTATGATTAAACCTTCGGCGTGGAAAGCATTAGTGATTGATGGCATCAATATAGAGTTCAGCAGCAATAAATAAGGGAAGCTGATGTTAATGTGAAGAGATAACCAGCAGTTGTTGTAAATTAATGATTTCGACATTGCCTCGAGAGAGAGCAATAATTTTACGCAACTCTAAGTCGCGCAAAATACGCGTGACAACTTCTCTTGCCGTGCCGACTTCGGCTGCAATTTCTTGATGAGTGATACTGATCTTTAATCCTTTTAGGCTTTGTTGATGTAACAAGTGCTTGGCGATTCGTCGATCCATGCGTTGAAAAGCGACTTCTTCGACGACGGTGATGATGTCACTGAGTCGCTGAGCGACTAAGCCGAAAATGAATTTTTGCCACTCTTTAGATTGTACAATCCATTCGCGCACAAAACTTTCGGGCAGCACTACCATTTGAGACTCTATCACTGTTTCTGCGATGGCAGGAAAATGTTTGTCGCCCAAAATGGTTGAGGCACTTAAGACGCATGATTGCTGGTCACCAATATGGTAAAGCGTGATTTCCTTTCCTGATTCACTGATTTTATAAACACGCACTAAGCCCGAAATTAATAGCGGTAAGTCAGTGCTTATTTGACCATCGCTGCAAATAACTGTATTCGCAGGAATAGTGACGAACTGGCTATGGCTTTGCAATTTTTTAAGTAAAGTAGTGTCTTGGTCAAATTGTGGAAAAGCAGTTTGAAATAGCTTGAGTTGTTCTGTTGTTAGCATTTATAAGGTGCCCTTAAATTATAAAATAAAGCCAACAACAACATCACGATCTTCTGCGGCAAGGATATTATAAGTTCGGCATGCTGCATGATTAGCCATGACCTCTAAACCAATTTGATGTTTACCAAAAAAAGCGTAAATTTCAGGGCTAGGGAATATTTGTTTAGCACCCGTGCCTAACAAAACAACTTGGGGCTTTAAGGCTAAAATTTTGGCGCAATGTTCAGTGGTGAATTCAGCCAAAGAACTGACTGGCCAGTCAGTTATTGAAGTGGGTGAGAGTAAAAAACTATGTTTATACTCTTTGTTAGAAACACTAATTGAATCATCTTCGTAAGCATTAATAGCATAGTGGTCGGAGGCAGAATTTTCGGCTAAAGGCATTTAATGATTTTAATAGAAAAAAAGCTTGATGAAAAGACGAAATAGTCACCTTATGGCATTGACAGCTTCAAGCCTGATGATTATCGTTACTTGCCTTAATTTATTAACCAAAAATACGCGCTGTGAACGACGATTTCCCAAGAATAAAACGCCTTCCTCCTTATGTTTTTAATATTGTTGGTGATTTAAAAGC
>CAZORZ010000211.1:0-2990 GCA_964582255.1 uncultured Gammaproteobacteria bacterium
GAAACGGTAAATCGCCAGATTCAACCATTTGGTATAAACGGTGTACGCCTGTTGTGGTTTCTTCAGTCACGCCTTTAATGTTAGCTTTAATCGTTGAATACCAATTAGGAGACGTCTTTAGTTTTTCTTTGATGCTGTTATACATCACGATTTCTTCTTCACTTCCTGGGTTATCTAAAACGCTAAGGTCTTTTTCTGCTTTACTGCCTAAGATAATTAAACCAGTGGCATCACCACCATCATCTAAAATCATATTTGGAGTGCCGCCATCATGCCAATCCATAATGCGGTGAGCATAGTCCCAATATTCCTCTAAAGTCTCGCCTTTATAGGCGAAAATAGAAATATTTTTATCAGCCATCGCGGCTGCGGCATGATCTTGAGTTGAATAGATATTACAAGATGCCCAGCGAATTTCTGCGCCGAGAGCCACCAACGTGTCCATTAATACTGCTGTTTGAATGGTCATGTGTAAAGAGCCAGCAATGCGAGCGCCTTTTAACGGTTGTTCTTTTTTGTATTTGTCGCGAATAGATACTAAGCCCGGCATTTCTGTTTCAGCAATGGCTATTTCTTTGTGGCCCCAATTTGGGTTGGCGGGCGTGGCAATAAGATAATCTGTAAAATCACTATTCATGTGTGCTTCCTCGTAAATGAATAATGAACGCCGTTATAAAATAAACATCATCCAAGCCTGACAGAATAGAATTCTGATGCAGCGTTCCTTGACACGATGAGCCTGTATTTTAGGCTAAGTGATGATGAATATAGTTTAAAAAAATAAAAAATCAAGGATAACAGCTCAAATCCATATTAAATATGAGTTCATTGCTGAGTCGAAAGTGCTCAAATTCACATGTATGTTTCGCTCTTTCATGTTGCGCTGAACTCAAATTGACGTGAAGCAGGACAGTTAGAATTCAACGGCTGATATGATTTAAGTGGTGAAGGCGTATGTATGCCATAGCCTTGTGCATAATAGATATCCAGATCGATCAGACGTTGCTTTATGTCGTCATTTTCTACAAATGCGGCAATGGTTTGCATCTTTAAACCATTGGCTAATGGTACGAAATAGTGTTGACACTCCATTTTTATCTTTGACAATGTTAATAGAAGCCAAAGCGATGCTATTTAGATTAAGCTATAAAACAAATGATAATACAGTGGCTATTTTGTCAGGCGAAAGCGATTTAAGATCGCCAGCATATCATTTGACTCTTTACTTAAACTATCAGCAGCAGAGAATGAGTTTTTAACCAGATCAGAATTTTCTTTTGACATGGTATCAATCTTGTTCATTTCTTGGCCTATACCTTCAATCCCATTAGATTGTAAGGTTGCCAGTTCGCCAACAACATTAATAATTTCACTGACTTCACTGGATTTTTTACTGACTGATTGTAAATTATCTGATAGCTCTCCAACCACCTCAACACCAGCTTGAGACTGAGCAACAGCTTGTTTTATTAATACTTTAATGCTTTTTGCAGCCTCGGCTGATTTTTGAGCCAGAATGCGTACCTCACTAGCAACCACAGAAAATCCACGCCCGTGTTCTCCAGCACGAGCCGCTTCAACTGCCGCGTTTAACGCTAATAAATTTGTTTGGAAAGCAATGCCATCAATTAATGAAACAATATTGGTGATTTGCTCGGACGAATCTTTAATTTGTTCCATTGCCGATAATGACTGTTGCATTAGCTTAGTGGCTAATTGAATTTCGCCTTGCTGTTCAGTGGTCGATGCTTGAACATCATCTACTTTGCTACTGGTGTCATTTACTTGATGCAAAGTAGTAACCACCGACTTTGCTGCCTCATCAACTGACGAAATAGTTTGCTCAGTTCGATCAGATAAACTAGATGAAATGGTTAAAACGTCTTTTGCTGAAAGGCTGACAGAGGAAGCAGAGCGAATAATTTCAGATAAATCATCATTCAAATTATTAACACTACTATTGATGGCTTGTTTTAGTGCATCGAGATCACCCTCATAGTGCCCCTCTACAAATTGAGTTAGATCGCCTTTAGAAACACAATTTAATACTCTTAATGCCTCTTCGACAAGGTTGCCTAAACTAGATAAATTTACTTCTTTATTTTTTTGTTCGGTGATGTCTGCAGCCACTTTAATTATTTTATGAGGGGGTTTTCCTTGAATTGAAACAGGGATATAAGCGGCTTGAATCCAAACGTCATTACCAGCCTTGCCAACACGCTTAAAAACGCCTGATGTCTCTTTGCCAGTTGCTAAATCACGCCAAAAGTTTTTATATTCGGCAGATGCTGCATACTCTTTTTCTACAAACAAACGGTGGTGAACGCCGCATAATTCACTTTGCTGATAACCTAATGCATTACTAAAATTTTCATTGGCAGAAATGACAGTTCCATCGGTTTCGAACTCAATCACCGCATAGCTTTTTTCTATGGCATTTAATTTAGCGCAGGTATCCAATTGTTCTTGGACTCTGTCGCTAATCTCAGATGCGAATTTTACCACCTTGTAGTATTGCCCTTGTTTGTTTTTAATGGGGTTGTAGGTGGCTTCGATCCAGACCATGTCGCCATTTTTTTTGACGCGTGAAAAGCGCCCCGAAAAAAACTCGCCGCGTTTTAATGAATGCCAAAACTCTCGATACATTTCTGAAGAGCGGTCTTCTTCAGTGACAAACATGCGATGGTGTTTTCCTTCAACTTCATCGGCACTATAACCGAGAACTTGTAGGAAATTGTCATTGGCAGTTAAAATAGTGCCATCTATGTCAAACTCAATAACCGCTAAAGAGCGGTTTAAAGCAGTTAAAACGCTGTCCAGCTCTTCATTTTCTTTCTCTAAACCTAATATTTTTTCTTTTGAACGGCCGAACATAAAGTAAGCTCCTATAACTATTTATTGAGTAACAATTTATAGATAGTAGTCCAAATTTTTTGCTTTATAAGGGGGATCGCAAAACAAATCAAGATTTTAGTATGAATCACCAATTT
>CAZORZ010000211.1:3000-3225 GCA_964582255.1 uncultured Gammaproteobacteria bacterium
GAAGGCGTATTGAAGCTTAGAGATTCATTTATAGGTGCATTTAAACAGGTGACCTACTCTGCTCTTTACTTACTATTCTCGCTACCCCTTATAGATAAAGTCAAACGCAAGGTGCGTTAGTGAATAAAATTTAGATAATTTATTTACTTAAAGAGTCTTGGTCTTTTATAATGGGCTTATTAAATAATTTAAATCAATGGAAAATATATGAACGTATCATCTTTA
>CAZORZ010000212.1:0-3222 GCA_964582255.1 uncultured Gammaproteobacteria bacterium
CGCGTAAGAATTATGGAAGAGCTGTTAGAATTTGCTCGAAGTTATTGCAAATCGGATGGCAAATGACCCAGGCTAAAAAGCTGGCTGAGCTCTATGTTCGTTTATCAGAGCAACAACAGACCAGCTTGATGGATTTTGCAAATTTCTTAACGCAACAGAGCAACAAGCACCAAGTTGAATTTGCAACGCCAGTATTGGAGCCAAGAAGTGAAGGTGAAACGGTTATTGCAGCAGTAAAACGACTGAAACGCTCTTATCATATGTTGAACATGGATAGTTTAATCGACGAAACCTCAAGTTATATGACTCAATACATGGTGCAAGGCCGAGACATTACAGAAGTGATTAACGACCTTGAAGCATCATTTAGTAAGCATTATGAACTCCAAAAAACGGACTATAACGCGTGATTAAATCAGTATGATAAAAATTTTAAAGTCTTGGTATGAGCGAAATTTCGCTGATCCACAAGTAGTTATTCTGGCCTTTATACTGTTTTTTGGCGTACTGATTGTGTTTATTATGAGCGACCATCTAAAGCTTGTATTGTTTAGTATTGTTATCGCTTATTTACTTGATGGATTGGTAGCAAAGTTAATTCGCTTTAAGGTGCCATACTTATTAGCAGTCTCTGTTGTAACTGCACTATTCATCGCATTTTTTCTAATTAGTTTATTTGTTTTAATGCCGGTTTTATCGCATCAGGTCAGTCAATTGTTTCATGAGTTGCCCAATATGCTGGGAAAAGGTCAACAAGTACTGTCACAATTACCTCAACAATACCCTGATATTGTGTCGGAGTCTCAAGTAAGCGATGTGATGGCAAGCATCAGTGAAAAAATTGCATTGTTGGGGCAGTCTGTTTTAACGGCTTCGTTATCTTCCGTAGTCGGTATTATTACGTTCTTGGTTTATTTGGTATTGGTGCCACTATTGGTTTTCTTTTTCTTAAAAGATAAGCTTATGATTTTGCACTGGGGCTGTAGTTTTTTACCAAAAGATAGAAAGCTAGTTGCACAAGTATGGGGTGAGCTAAATATAAAAATAGCCAGTTATATCCGCGGCAAGTTTATTGAGATAATGATTGTTTGGTTTTTTACATTCCTAATCTTTATTTATATGGATTTAAATTACGCCATGTTATTAAGTGTTTTGGTGGGCTTATCAGTAATTATTCCTTATGTTGGCGCGACCATTGTGACTATCCCCGTAGCTTTAATTGCATATTTTCAATGGGGCATCAGTAGTGAATTTGGCTATCTTATGCTGGGTTATGGCATTGTACAATTTATAGATGGCAATATCGTCGTGCCTATTTTGTTTTCTGAAGTAGTGAATTTACCCCCAGCTGCGATCATCATTGCGGTTGCTTTTTTTGGAAGTCTCTGGGGTGTGTGGGGGGTGTTTTTTGCAATACCCTTAGCCACACTAATTCAGGTCGTGCTTGCTGTATGGCCGAAACATAACGATCCTGAACAGACCGGGTGTTAGCCGCTAAAGTTGCCAATCTATAGCTAAGCCAAAGGTGATATCAGGCGTACTACCGACTAAGATATCCTCTGAAAAAAAGAGGGAGATGCTCTGTTTCCAAGGTGTTTTAAATTTTAAGCCTAATTGAATTTGCAGTGCTTGGCTTAATAAATCTGTTTGCGATTTAATAAATTCCGAATGATAATCAAGTTGAAGCTGAAAATGGGCTTTAGGGTTAATCGCATACTCAAAACCTGTTTGAGCAAACCAGACTGAATCGTTTAATCTATTTTTAAAAACACCATCATTTGATGGAAAGGTTATGCCTATGGTTAAAAAATAGGGGGTTGATAATTTGTTTAAATAGCTCATCCATAGGGCATAATCTGTTGCTTGATTACTGATTAATGGGTTTTCTTCTGCGCTGGCTAAATTTAAACCAAAGCCCATTAGAAATTGCGAGTGGTTGGATTGTTGAGATTTATAGACTGTACCGAGGGATATATCTGCAACACCACTAAATGCTTGCTGCTGGCTGATAACGCTTTGTCCATTGATATTGTATTGATAGTTAAGAGCATTATTCTGATGTCTCAGTCTTTCTCCTTGCGGTAAGCGGAAAAAGTCATGCCAACTGACAATGGTATTATCCAAAAATCCGCCAGATGTTGAAATATAGGGAAGCTGTGCAAAAAGAACCCATTGTTCCAATTCATATTGAAAATTAATATCTAAACGATAAATCTCACCGTCAACTAATAGTGATTCAGTATTGTTACTTTCGTCGTGTAAGGTATTGCTAATGAACAGTGATGTAGAGACGTTTAATAGCTGAGTCTGTTTGCTAGCAATAGTATGAGGTATCCAGTATCCCGTTAACAAAGGGTTTTGGTCATGGGTAGGAAGACCAGAAAAATAATCGGCATAGAGACTAGCGCTATGGACTAGCGCCAGTAGTAAAATAATTTTCTTTATCAGTGTTGAATTATTCGTAAACACCGTGTTCTCGGGTGGATAAAAAGCGAACTTCAGGCCAACGCTCTTGAGTCATTTGTAAATTCACTCGAGAAGGGGCTATGTAAGCCAAATCACCGGCATGATCTAATGCCAGATTAGTTTGTGTTTTGATTCTAAATTCGTCGAGTTTTTTCTCATCATCACATTCGATCCATCGTGCGGTATTCACATTCACCGCTTCAAAAAGGCATTCAACGTGATACTCTGATTTTAATCGTTGTGCGACTACTTCGAACTGTAATATACCAACAGCACCTAAAATCAAATCATTATTCACTAAAGGTTTGTAGAGTTGAGTAGCACCTTCTTCACATAATTGTTCTAGGCCTTTTAACAGGGCTTTCATTTTTAAAGGGTCTTTAAGACGAGCGCGCCTGAACAGTTCGGGTGCAAAATTAGGAATTCCAGAAAAAGATAAGTCTTCATTGATGGTGAAGGTATCACCAATGCGAATCGTGCCATGATTATGAATGCCGATAATATCACCAGTGTAAGCTGTTTCTATTTGACCTCTATCTGATGACATAAAAGTAACCGCGTCAGGAATCTTCATCGGCTTACCTAAACGCACATGTTTAACTTGCATGCCCTTGGTGTATTGGCCTGAGCAAATACGCATAAAAGCGATACGGTCACGATGTTTTGGATCCATATTGGCCTGGATTTTAAATACAAAACCTGTGAGGTCTTTTTCATCAGGCTCGACATTTCGTGTGCGGGTAGGGCGTGCTTGTG
>CAZORZ010000213.1:0-2720 GCA_964582255.1 uncultured Gammaproteobacteria bacterium
TACAATCGCTAGAACAAAACTCAATTGCTATTGGTTCTGTCATTGAAGTTATTCAGGGGATTTCAGAGCAAACTAATTTACTGGCTCTCAATGCTGCTATTGAAGCGGCAAGAGCTGGAGAGCAAGGGAGAGGCTTTGCGGTGGTTGCCGATGAAGTTAGAGGGTTAGCTCAACGGACTAAAGACTCGACTAGCGAAATTCAAACTATGGTTCAAAGATTACAAACAGGCACGGCTCAAGCAGTAAAAGTGATGGCAATAAGTCGTTCTGAAGCACAAGAAACAGTTAAGAAATCTGTTTCTACGGGTGATGCTCTTGACAGTATCTTGGCAACAATTAGGACTATTAGTGATATGAGTATTCAGGTTTCCAGTGCTGTAAAAAAACAATCCACAATAATGCAAGAAATCAATAATAATGTAGATGAAATAGGTTCATCTTCTGATATTGCAACAAGCGAAGCAAGTAACACTGCACAAGTTAGTCAAAAGCTATCTGAGCAAGCTCTAGAATTAAAATTGTTAGTTGGTAGTTTTAAAGTTACCTAGTTTCGAAAATATTATTTTGAAATTGATGATGCCTTAAATAAATTGATTAAATTAAAACTGATCATTGAGGATAATAATATCCTCACAGCAGTGCCAACTGCTGAAGCCCTAAAACGTCTTGATGAGCGTTGGGATAATTATTTTAGCGTTTAACTCATTACCAGATATCAGCATTACTTTGTTTTTTAAAGGTGTGAAGATATAAACGCTCTACTTTCTCCCTTGCCCAAGCTGTTTTACGCAAAAATTTTAAGCATGAATTAATGCTAGGGTCATTGCTAAAGCACTTAATGGTTATCTTTTCTGCCAGTTGATCCCAACCATAATGTTGCTCTAGTTCAGTCACAATGACTTTTAATGTAAGGCCATGTAAGGGGTCTAGGTTCATTCTATCATTCGTCCAGTAAAGTCTTCTTTATCATGTTTGCTGTCGTCCTTTAATAATTCCTCTGCTAACAGCTTTTCATTAATATCTATATCTAACTGCTTACAAATAATGCGTAAATCAATCTCTGCATTTTCTAGGCATGAGCTAGCGCCAGGTGATGGCGTCATATTAAAAATCGCACCTTCTGGAGTGTGGATTTTCGCCTCACCCAACATCAATTTCCGTTGCTTTTTATCAATTAATTGAGGCCTGATGCCACCAATTTTAGAGGCAAATTTTAAATCTTTTAAGCGACAATCTGGCACTATTTTTTGTACTTCTCGTAAAAACAAAGGTTTACGAATTAAGGGGATTTCATACAGCATATTTTTTAACATATACATGCGTATATCGGGGTCTTTAATTAAATCCATTAACACAGCAGCTACATTTTTATCAAACTGAAAAATACGTAAAAATTCAGGCAAGGTCGCGTAATTATAACGCTCTAATAAGGGCAATAATAAAGCCGTAGGGCCAAAACGCGTTTTGCCAGGCACCAGTACATCAGGATCACCATGTACCGCCGCAAAAGGCAGCTTATCGTTTTGCACTGTGTACACTTTGCCATTTAAGCTATGCGGCGTGAAATAATAACTGCCTGCGGTAGGCAGGCAAGAGTAGTCTAAGCCGTAGCCAAAATCCTGTGCCAACTGCAAACTATGACCTCCCGCAGAAACGACTAAAGCACGGCTACGAAAACAAATGCCATCAGTTTCGATTGAATAAAACTCGCCGTCATATTTTATATGGCGCACTCGATGGTTATAAATAATACTGACATCTACGTTGTCTTGCTGTTGTGCCTGTCGTACAAAAGCCTTTGATAACGCCTCATAGTCAACCGCACAATTTTTACTGCTGCTAGCCAGCGCACAAATATCATCATCTCTTAAGCGGCCATTTTTCATCGCTACATTCGGCTCTAGCTTGGCTATGCCTTTTTTATCCAATAATTGCATATCCGCATAATGGGGGCCAAATAGTTCGAAGCGTTTTTCTAAAGCCTCTATCTCTTTAGTCCCAACTCCAAGCACCATGCGCGAGTAGTTAAAAATTAAATGGTCGTGATCAGGCTGAACAGTGGCAAAGTTTTCTACCATCCGTGCTGCTCTTTTCACCTTAAGCGCTTTTTCTAAATTATAATTGGTCTCGATGTCACCGGCATGCAGTGTCTGGCTATTATTTTTAGCATGTGAATTTACCTGCGCAGGGGCGGCATATTTTTCGATTAAACCGATCTTTTTCAGACCACTATAGCGTGAAGCTAGATAGGCTAAAGCCGTGCCAGAGACACCCCCACCAACGATAATGAGATCAAAGGTATGATTCGACATGAGTGATTTTTTCTACTTTTGAATGATGACTGTCTAGTTATAGCTCAATTTAAAGAAGAAAAGTATCAATAATCAAGCCCTTACAGATACATAAGAAATTAATGAATTGCTAATATAGTATTGTGACGCTATACTACATGCCCTTTTTTGCCTCTGTGGCTATGCTCATGTCTGAATCTAAAGAGAATTCTACTCAATCAACGCTATCATTTGAAGACTTAGGTCTGTCAAAGCCTATTTTAAAAGCCATAGGTACTCTGGGTTACGAGACACCTTCGCCGATTCAGGAACAATGTATTTCACACTTGCTAGAAGGCAAAGACATCATCGGGCAAGCGCAAACGGGCACAGGCAAAACAGGTGCTTTCGCCTTGCCTTTACTAAACATGATTAATATTAAGGACAATT
>CAZORZ010000213.1:2737-3220 GCA_964582255.1 uncultured Gammaproteobacteria bacterium
AATCTTAGCGCCAACACGCGAGCTGGCTATTCAGGTGGCAGAAGCTGTCCAAGCTTATGCCCACTTTATTAAAGGTTTCCATGTGCTGCCTATTTATGGCGGACAGTCATACGACATTCAATTACGCCCTTTAAAGCGTGGCGTGCATGTCGTCGTTGGCACACCCGGTCGTGTCATGGATCACATAAAAAAAGGCACCTTAAAGCTCGATGGTTTAAGGTTTTTAGTATTGGATGAAGCCGATGAAATGTTACGCATGGGTTTTATTGACGATGTGAAATGGGTGCTAGGGAAAATGCCTAAGGTGCGTCAGATTGCTTTATTTTCAGCAACCATGCCCGATATTATTCGTAAAATTGCCAAGCAATTTTTAAATGATCCTGCCATTGTTAAAATCAAATCTAAAACCACCACTGCGACGACTATTCGTCAGCGTTATTGGTTAGTATCTGGCGCTAAAAAACTCGATGCCCTAACTCGAAT
>CAZORZ010000214.1:0-3198 GCA_964582255.1 uncultured Gammaproteobacteria bacterium
TTTTACAGTCTATGATTTATTCGCTTGCAACCTGCTTTCCTTTTTCCTCCCTACTGCCTAATAGATAATAGGTTGCGCCTAATGCTAAAACGACCGCAGCAGTTGCCAAGATGTACATTGGACTGACTTCATTAAAATCAAAAATAATGACTTTTCGTGCAATAGCCATTAGCGCCGTTGCGACCACTAATCTTAAGGGGAATACGTCTGTTCTTAAATAAAGGACGATATTTTGATAAATCTCTATGGCTATTAAGACAGCTAAAAATGCCCCGAATACCTTAAACATATCGGATATATCGAGCAACAAAAAAGGCGGTAACATGAGTTGCTCGTAGAGAACATAGATAACGTCTGCCACACCCCAAAAAATAACCATCACCATCAATACAGCTAAAATTCTAACTGCAATTTTAATGAGCCTGTGTAAAAAAGAAATTAGAGGATCATCGAGCTCTGTTGGTAATTCATCATGATTGATCATTTTTAATTCACAGTTTCTATGGAAGGTGGAAAGTGTACCTAAAAACAACAATAGGCCACTAAGAATTATTTTAGTAATCTTCTGCTTAAGGTCTGATTTCAGGCTTACCTCTAGCAGAAGCACCGTTTAGGCTAGACTTTTTATTAACAGCATCTATTGCCCCTTAGCCACTAATAAAAAACCTGCCTCATTTTACTTAATTCAAATAAAGTTTTTTAGCTCGCTCATAGAATCAATAACAATATCAGGATCATAATCACGAATATCTTCGCCATGATTATAACCATAACTCATGCAGATAATTTTAAAATTGGCGGCTCGTGCTGCTTTCACATCACTCATTGAATCACCAATCATCACTGATTTCTCTGGCGCAACGCCTAAACGCTCTGCTGCGGTAATAAGCGGCAATGGATCAGGTTTTTTTCGTGGCGTGTCGTCTCCACAAATGGTCACTTTAAAATAATGATCTATACCAAGGTCACGTAGGATTGGTAAGGTAAATTCACCCGCTTTATTGGTCACACAACCGAGTATATAACCTTTCTCGACCATATAATCTAAGCCCTCTTTTACGCCCTCATACAAACAGCTTCGAACTGCATTATTAACCGCGTATAAATCACGAAAAATAGGCAAGGCTTTGTTATATAGCTCTTCGCTTGGCTCACCCTCTAAGGCATTGAGCAAGCCTCGTTTTACTAATCGCTCGACACCATTTCCCACCCAATGACGCACAGCTGCTTCACCGCGCACAGGCATATCAAGCTGTTTTAACATGTCATCAATGCAATAGGCTAAATCAGGCACACTGTCTACCAATGTGCCATCAACATCGATTAACACCATTTCTGGGGTGAAATCAGTGAAAGGCATAAGCTACTTTACTTGTGCTAATTCAGCACGAAATTCTGCAATGATTGAATCATAAACATTGGCATCAGAATCTTTCTTAGCACCAAAAACAGCAGAGCCAGCAACAAACATGTCTGCGCCACATTCTGCAATTTCTTTAATATTGTCTACTTTTACGCCACCGTCAATTTCTAAACGAATGTCATAACCCGACTCATCAATCATTTTACGTGCTTCTCGACACTTCACTAATGTTTCAGGGATAAAGCTTTGACCACCAAACCCAGGGTTAACCGACATTAATAAAATAACGTCTACCTTGTCCATTACGTGCTTTAAGCAATCTAAAGGTGTTGCTGGGTTAAACACTAAGCCTGACTTACAACCTAACTCACGAATCATAGATAAGGTACGATCAATATGCTCTGACGCTTCAGGGTGAAATGTAATATAACTAGCACCTGCCTTAGCAAAATCAGGAATAATGCGATCAACTGGCTTAACCATTAAGTGAACGTCAATATCCGCAGTGACACCGTGGCTACGCAAAGCTTCACAGACCAATGGGCCAATCGTTAAGTTAGGCACGTAATGGTTATCCATTACGTCAAAATGAACAACATCTGCGCCAGATGCGATGACGTTGTCTACTTCTTCGCCTAAACGTGCAAAGTCAGCAGCCAAAATAGAAGGAGCAATTAAATAATCAGCCATGTGAATTCTCTATAGTTTTAAATCAATAATAAAAATTTGGGAAAAAAAATGCCGACACAAAGGCCGGCATTTTATCGTGCTTAAAGTGAGTATATACTTATAAACTACCGAGATAAGCGCCAATATTAGTAATGTCAGCATCAGATAAACCGGCAGACATTGCGTTCATAGTTGCATCTTTACGAGCACCAGAACGGAAATCAGTTAAAGCAGTTGAAATGTAAGCAGCGTCTTTACCCGTTAAAGAAGGGTAAGAAGGAACCATGCTCTTTCCACCAGCGCCGTGACAGCCGATGCAGCCTTTTGCAGCATATGCGCCTTGACCAGCAGCAGCGTCAGCCATTACTGAGCCAGAAACCATTAATGATGAAGCTAAAATTACTGTAGATAAGATTTTCATGAAATTCTCCGATAGCGTTAATAATCAAGCCATATCATAATGGCGTATGAAGCGGCGCATTTTACAGCAAACCCCCTATTTGTAAAGAATAGGACAACAGCATAGACATAAATATCCATGAAAACTGATTTAAATAAATACAATAAAAAAATTCGTGAAGACTTATCCATTGAGAGCCTGCAAAAAGATACCACTTTTAGATTCAAAACCACTTGGGGTTTATTCTCTCCAAAAAATATTGATGACGGCTCTCAAATGCTCCTTAATTACTTAGATATTCAACCGCATCATGACTGCTTAGATTTAGGCTGTGGTTATGGGGTTCTAGGAATTTGCATGGCAAAATGGGCGCCGCAAGGCAATTCAATTCTAGTCGACAAAGATTTTGTTGCTGTCGATTACAGCAACAAAAATATTGCTTTAAACCAGATTAATAATGCACACAGCTTTTTAAGCAATGGCTTTGATGCCCTCACCGATCAAAAGTTTGATATTGTCGTTTCTAATATTCCTGCCAAAGTTGGCAAAGAAATGCTTTATATGTATATGTTTGATGCCTACAAGCATTTAAAACCCGGTGGTGAATTTTACATAGTGACCATCACTGGCTTACGTAAATTTTTCAAAACAGGCTTCCAAGAAGTGTTCGGCAATTATAAAAAAATCAAACAAGGGAAAACTTATACGGTGGCCAAAGCGACTAAAGAGGGTTAACTTTAGGCATAAAAAAGCGACCGAACGGCCG
>CAZORZ010000215.1:0-3196 GCA_964582255.1 uncultured Gammaproteobacteria bacterium
AATGACCCTATTGCAGATTCTGCTCGGGCTATCTTAGATGGTCATATTGTGTTGTCACGAACACTTGCAGAAAACGGACAATTTCCAGCCATTGATATTGATGCTTCAATCAGCAGGCTCGCACCTCATATCATGAGTGAACAGCACCAGATGATGGCGCAGGCATTTAAAAAGCTGTCGAGCACGTATCAGCAAAATAAAGACCTGATTAACGTCGGTGCTTACAATAAGGGGTCTGACGCATTAATCGATCTATCCATATCCATGCAGCCGAAAATATTTAGTTATTTGTCTCAAGATATGAAACAAGCGGTGTCATTAGAGCAAAGCATTGATGAATTAAAAAACATGTTGGAACAGCCAAGTTTAGTTGAAAGCCAAACTGACACCAATGCGGCGAATAATACGGTGACTAAGACATGACACGCTCAAAACGCCTAAAGCCTATTGTTGAATTTAAAGACCAGAAGCAAAAACAATGTTTGCAAGATATGGCAAGCAGTAAACAGCGATGGGATAATCATAAAACACAGTTGGAAAATTTGTATCAATATCAAAAAGAGTATCATCAACAACAGTCAGTAAAGGAGCAAGCACCTCTGTCGGTTATGCAGTTAGTGGAAGTAAGACGTTTTATCGATCAATTAGAAAATACCATTAAACAGCAAAATTTAATTGTGCAACAAGCTGAACGAGAATATCAAATGAAACTGCAATATTGGGTTCGGGTTAAAAATGACGTACGAGCAGTAGAGCATTTAGTTGAAAATATAGAGCAGCAAGAAATAAAAAATACCGAGAAACAAGAACAAAAACTTTCAGATGAATTTGGCTTGAGGAAAAAATAGAATAGAACTCAAAAACCTCTAAACTAAAATGGCATAATAACTGCAATCAGCCTTTGTTATAAAAGCAATAATGCTTAACACAGGGTGAAAATGTTATGAATAGTGCGATAGGACCGAATATACAACTCGCTGCTCCAGCGGTTGCTGGACAATCCGTTCCCCTAGAAGGCAGTGTTTTGCCGCATACATGTGTCGATGGTAGCTGTGTCAAGCAAGGGGATAAGGGGTTTTTAAAGGTTCTTAATGCTGAGCTTGCTGCTTTAAGCGAAGACGAGTCGCTGGACTTTTTCACCCTTGTAAAGATTGATGACCAAGGAGGTGTTGAAGACCTTACCGACCTTACTGTGGTTGATGATGTCGCGGAGTTATCCATCCCCTTAGCTTTATTGCCTGATTACTTAAAGCAGTTAGAAGAGGTACCTTCTGATAATTTAAATTTGACAAAATTAACAGAAAACATAGATATTGAAACGCTACCTCCTGAGCTTAAAGACTTATTCAATGAGGCATTGTCTGAATTGCCGAAGAAAGTGATTGCTTTGCCGCTAACGGAAGAAAATCAACAGTTTATAAAACAACAGGCATTTGAATTAATGCGACAGAAAAACCCTGAAGTCGCCATACAGCTTGAACAGTTTAAAACCGAAATGATGCCTTTAAACTTAACCACAGTAGCGGTCAATGTGGCAGAAACAACGATAAAAGAACAAAGCTTATCAACTCTACCGAGTTTAACCGTTGCTGCAGCCACAATGGTTAAAGGTGATATGCCAAAAGATGTGTCATTAGTGGCTAAGGACTCATCTGAGTTTGTTGCTAATACTGAAGCAGATACTGATATCGACCTTTCCTTTAAAGAGCTAATGCCAAAAAATGAAAGTGAAGAGCTTAAAGAAAAACTAACCTTTGAAAACTTAATCGCCAAAAACTCTACTCAAAGTGAAGCACCGCCACCAAAATTTACCTTAGAAGCCGTTTCTACCGTGGCTAATAATGTTATGGGTGCCAATCATGCATCCATTAATACACCAACGGCAGCGGCGGCACAATCAGCTGGCACTTTGCATTTGCCACAAAATCCATCCCCCGAACAATGGGGCAGCGCTTTAGGTGATAAGGTGCAGTTTATGATTAACAGCAAGCTGCAATCAGCAGACTTACGCATTGATCCTCCTCATTTAGGTAAGATAGACATATCCATTAAAATGACTGATGACGGTGCTAGCGTGGTGATTCAAACCCAACATGCAGCGACGCGCGAACTAATTGATGCTGCCAGCTATCGTTTAAAAGAAATGTTAGAAGAAGCAGGGCACAAGCAGGTTGATGTTGATGTATCACATAAAGAGCATAATGAATCTGACAGCCTGCTTGCAGACAATGAACAGACAAATAATGTTCAAAATGAGGGGTTAGAAGAAGATGATATTTCGACCTCAGATCTGATTGCTGGCAGCACGACTTTTGAACGTCCAGGGTTGGATTTATTCGCCTAAGAAGTCAATACCTCTAAAAACCTGACTTTTCAACTAGCATCGTTAGTGCTGCATACCCATAATCTTGTTCTTTATTTTAAGGGCAAGGATTATGTGGTTTCGCAATTTACAGATATACCAATTAACAGAAAAATTCGAATTATCAGCCGATGATTTACATCAGGCGCTGTTAGAAAACAGCTTTAAACCTTGCCAAGGGTTAGACGCTTTTCGCATCGGTTTTACCTCTCCTTTGGGCAAGCACAGCGAGCAATTAGTTCATGCAGGTAATGCCTGTTTTATGCTGTGTATGCGTCGAGAAGAACGTATATTGCCTGCCACCGTAGTACGTGAAGCAGTGCAAGAGAAAGTCGATGAGATAGAATTGCAACAAAACCGCTCTGTTGGTCGTAAAGAAAAAACATCCCTCAAAGAAGAAGTAACAACTGACTTATTACCTCGCGCCTTTACTCGATCACATCGAACCTATGCTTATATCGACACCAAAAATAACTGGGTAGTGGTCGATAGTACCAGCAGTAGCAAAGCAGAAGACGTTATTAGTCTTATACGTGATTCATTAGGCTCTTTTAAACTCAAATTATTAGCGGTTAAATTAGCACCAACCGAAATGATGACCCAATGGGTAAAAGATAAAGTGCCAACAGATGTAGAATTAACAGATGAATGTGAATTAAAAGAAACTAATGAAAATGGTGGGGTTATTCGCATAAAAGGTGTTGATTTAGGCAGCGAAGAAATTCAAAGGCATATCAGCACGGGTAAAATTGTCAGTAAACTAGCCTTTGAATGGCAAGAACGCTTGGCCTGTGTTTTAGCAGATGATTTATCGATTAAACGCTTAAAATTTTT
>CAZORZ010000216.1:0-3190 GCA_964582255.1 uncultured Gammaproteobacteria bacterium
GCGCCATACTCACAATCATAAGAAAACCAGCAACTAAGACAACGCCTAAAATAATACCCGAGGCAGGGTGAGATAATGCCGCGTTTAATATTAATAACTTACCAAAAAATCCAGACAGTGGTGGCATTCCTGTCATTGCGACGGCGGCAAACATAAACAACGAGCCAATTAATATCGCATTGGGCATGGCATGTGCGCTTTCAAAACGGTCTTTATATGACCCTCGTCCACGAGTGATTATATCGGCCAACATAAACATGCCCGCAGCAATCAAAGTCGAATGAATAAGATAATATAGGCTCGCGCTTAACGATAAGGGGGTTTGTATGCCAAGGCCGATTAGAAGTGTCGCAACAGATGCCAACACCAAATAGGCGACTTGCTCACGTAGCCCTCTAGCCGCCATAACACCTAAGGCTGCCAATAAAAGCGTGACTAGCCCTAAGCCTAAAATCCAAGGCATATAGTAATGCGCTAAACTACCTGCCTCAGAACCAAAAAGAGTGCCGTGAACACGGATGATGGCATAGATGCCGACTTTGGTCATAATAGCGAATAATGCCGCCACACCTGCCGAGGTATGTGTGTAAGCGGTTGGCATCCACAAATAAAGTGGGAACAGTGCCGCTTTGATTGCAAACACGACCAATAATAATAATCCAGCCGCAGCGACTAGAGCTGTATCCTCTTCAGGCAACAATGCAATTTTATTAGCCATGTCAGCAATATTGAGTGTCCCTAATATGCCGTATAAAGTGCCGACAGCAAATAAAAATAGGGTCGCACCGACTAAATTTATAACGACGTAATGTAGGCCTGCTTTTGTCCGCTGTTTTCCGCCGCCGTGTAATAAAAGGCCGTAAGAAGCCAGTAAAAGCACTTCGAAAAAGACAAACAAATTAAACACATCGCCAGTAAGAAATGCGCCATTTAAACCAAATATAATAATTTGAAACAACACATGAAAATGTGCGCCTTCCTCATCATTTTTGCTCGCAATCGAGTAAAGCAATGCGCCCAAAGCTAAAACAGACGTGATCGCTACCATTAATGCCGATAGCTGATCGAGCACTAAAACAATGCCGAACGGAGCTTGCCAGTTACCTAACAGGTATATTTGATAATCACCCGTTGCCGACGCTTTAATAAGAAAAAAGCTAATGCCAATTAAGCATAGGGTTGCAAACACATTGATAGTTCGCTGCACATTAATGCTGCTTTTACCCGCAAAGAGTAAAATAAACCCAGCAATAAGCGGTAAGAATACAGGCCAAGCCGCTAGATGTGTCATTGGCTATCCTGTGTCTTAGTCGACACTTCGGTTTGTTTTGCATTGTCACTGGTCATATTGTTTTTAATCGCTAATTCGTCATCGGCTAGTGCTAAACCATCAACATGGTCGCTACCCAATTCGCCATGTGCCTTGAGTGCTAATACAATTAAAAATGCCGTCATTCCAAAGGCGATAACGATGGCGGTTAATACCAGTGCTTGGGGTAGAGGATCACTGTAGCCAATAGCATTTGGGTCAATAATAGACGGTTGACCTATCGTTAAGCGCCCCATTGCAAATAGAAATAAATTAACGCCATAGGCCAATAAAGTAAGCCCTAAAACCACTGGAAAAGTACGTGCGCGCAAGGTTAGAAATACACCTGATGCCGTTAATGTACCGATCACTGCTGCAATAAGCCACTCCATTACCTAGTCTCCGATGAGTTATTTTGCGACTGGTTTTCATGCGATTCGTCGCTGAGCTTACCCAGTTGCACTAAGCTTAAAACAGTTGCTCCGACCACGACTAGGAACACACCTAAATCAAAGGCAACGGCGCTGGCAATTTCAAACTTACCGACGATGGGCCAATTAAGGTACGTAAATGCTGTGGTTAAAAATGGGAAACCTAAGCTCATTGAGACAAGTCCAGTGACTGTGGCGATCATCAATCCACTGGCGATGACCCAATGCATATTCACTTTTATGCGGTCACTGGTCCAAGCAATCCCATTGGCAAGGTATTGCACTATTAAAGCCACTGCGGCAATGAGGCCAGCAATAAATCCGCCCCCTGGTAAATTGTGTCCACGAATGAAAACAAACACCGCGACCATTAACATCAAAGGAAATAATAAACGAGTGAGCGTTTGCATAATTTGCGGATGATTATCTTCATCCCATTTTATGCCTTGCTCGTTTTTATTCGGTGCGTTTAATTTTAAGTTTTGTAATAGCGCAAATATGGCAAGGCCAGCTAGGGCTAACACGACAATTTCACCTAAGGTATCTGTGCCACGAAAATCGACTAAAATAACATTTACTACATTAGTTCCGCCGCCGCCCGGTACTGAGTTTTCCAGAAAAAAGGCGGATATTGGATTGTACTCGCGCGTCATAACACCCATGGTTAAGATCATCACGCCAATTCCCGATAATCCTGACAAAATGACATCTCGGCTAATCCGTGATTTACAGGTTTCTTGAGGGCAGGCTTGAGGTAAAAAATACAGTGCCAGTAATAATAAAATAATAGTGACGATCTCTACTGATAGCTGCGTTAATGCGAGATCTGGCGCAGAAAACTTAACAAAAATAAGCGACACGATTAAGCCAATAACACCCATCATAATTAAAGCAATTAAGCGGCTACGATGCATCGTAACGGTTAAGATACTGGCCATCATTAATGCAATAGCCGCCAATACACTAATGCCATCAACAGGCATAAGCTCTTTCGGGCCAAGTATGGGGGCTGAAACGCTCATAAAACCAACCGTACCTGCCACAAGCGCAAAGCCAATAATCCACGCTAAGGCATTTTGTAAAGAGCCTTTATCAAAAGCACGAGTCAGAGTGATCGCTAACTTTTTAATTGTATTTAACACGAAGTGAAAGATAATCCGTGCGTCTAAATGAGCAATTTGTTGATCATACCAAGCAAACATTCGAACTCGAAAGCGATATAAAATCACACCTAATACAAGAGCAATAGCACTCATTAATAACGGCAAATTAAAACCATGCCAAATCGCCAGACTGTATTCTGGGGGAGCAGTCTGTATCGTTCCAGCTACTGCTACAGCCAGTAGTGGGGCTATGGTAAAAGCGGGGACTATGCCCACAGCTATACAGATTATCACTAATAAATCGACAGGGATTTTCATAAATCTAGGCGGCACATGTGGTGTTTTGG
>CAZORZ010000217.1:0-1176 GCA_964582255.1 uncultured Gammaproteobacteria bacterium
CAATATCTTTATTCATCTGCTCCAAAACATAGTAAGGAGTCACTCGCTTGCCGCCGTATTCCAGTAAAAGCTGCATACGGCGAGATTTCCGCTCCAGCTGTTCAATCTGTACTTTTATTACCTCATCATCAGCTTCTTTTATTTCTAACTCCGCCGCCGAAACTTTTAAAGCCAAAACAAACTCCATGGTCAGTCGGTACTCCACCAAAACTCCTTGTTCCTGGTAAAAAGAGCGGTTTAAACTGCTACCAACTTTATCCCGGTCCCAGTTGGAATTTAGGGGTTCATATTTCTGCCAGATTTTCCGAGCCAGTTTTAAAATGTCGCTAGTTGACCTTTCCGGTAATGATTCCTCCGGTAATAAATCCTCTTCTTTTACCAGTCCTAACAGGAGTTCCTGCCGGAATACTTTTTCCCACAGGGTGTATATTCCCCGGGCTGACTCTATATGTTCTTCTCGCTCGCTTACCTTGAGCTCCGTGTTTTTTATAGCATTGTTGGTATTGCTCACCTTTTCCTGCAGACTTAGCATCTCTCTAGGAATCAGATTTAGGCGCTTTTCCACCCGGTTGATCTTTAGTCTGATTTCCTCCGCTCCCATTTTCTGCAAATGCTGCTCCAACTGCTGCAAGGACATCTCGTTCATTTTAAGCCGGTCGTCCAGCACCGTCAGTTCTCTTTTTATCTCTTCTATATCTTTTATGAGGTCATTTAAACTGAACTCAAATTGTTTAAACATCTGATGACAATGGCTGTAATCCTTGTAAGTTAACTCTAGTTCTTGCAAGTGTTTCAAATATGAGCGCATGTACCGGCAGGCAGTTTCATAAGCTTCTTCCTCCTGCTGTAACTCCATACCTGCTACCAGCAGCCGCAATTTCTCCTTAACTTCCTGAAGTTTCGCCAGTAGTTTTTTTAATTTATCATTTTTAAGATCAACTTCTAGGAGCTGGACTTTAACCTGCCGCCTAAGTTCTTCTAACTTTTGATAGGTCTTCTTCACCTCCTGATCAGAGGGGAAAGCTTGAAAATCCTTTTCCAGCTGCTGCCTTTGTGCCAGGTGGCGATTTTTCTCTTCCTGCAAACTCTGCTGCTCCAACTGCAGCTCTGCCAGTTGCTCTGTAAGGCGATCTATTATCTGCTGCCGGTAAAGAAGGCGAGCTTCCTTGCCAATAA
>CAZORZ010000217.1:1225-3178 GCA_964582255.1 uncultured Gammaproteobacteria bacterium
TTCCGTCTTTTAGAAGACTGGCTACTCCTTCCGTTGCCGACCAGTACTGACCATAACACTACTCAATACCCTGTTAATATCTGCCGCCGTTATCTCTGTCTCTTTAACCGGGGTGGGAACAAGGAACTCTGTTAAAGTATGTGCTAAAATCTGGGGATTTGGTTTGATAACCCGGTCATACTCCCCCACACGATCTGAATATTTTTCCGGTACAATTAAGGCATCTAAAAGACCCATTTGGGTCATAGCCGACTCAATCCGCTCTCTTTGCTCCGGCGTTACCAATGATTTGAATTCTACCGCCGCAAAAAAGGGCAGATAAGGAATGTTCTTTTTTTGCAACCGCTCCCTAGCCGCTATAGTATCCTGGTGCCGAGAGGGTTCTGGTTCTTTTTTCTGTCTCCATTCCTGTAGCTCGGCTTCTTTGTCTTTTATTTCCTGCCTCTTGGCTTTAATTTGATGTTCGACCTCTACTATTTTTTTCTCTATCTCTTTATAATGCTGCTGGTAAGCCTTCACCAGAGGCTGTCGTACTTCTTCGTAGGAGCAGCTTTCATACAGCTCAGCAGCATAGCGAGACAGAAGCTGTATTTCTACAGGGGAAAGCAAAAACTCTTGATTTTCCTTAGCCCAACGGTGAATGCCTGTTAAAAACTCTCTTTTTTCCTCTTCAAAGCAGTCCTGCCATTTTTTCTCTTCATCCCGGCGTATGTCCAGTTCTTTATGCGCTTCTCCCAGTTCACGATTTGCTTCCTGGTATTTTTCTCTACCCAGAGATTCTGCTTGCAAAACTTTTAAAATTTCCTCCAATTTTTGATAATACTCATGGGATTCCTTTTTCCAGAGGTCAAAATGATATTCTTCTCGCTGACCCTTTTCAAATTCTCGCCCAGCCAGTCCATGAGCAGTGTATTGGCAGTTTTCAGCATCATCTGTTAAATTTTGGAGAAAATATGAGATTTCTTTTTCTAGAGTCTCTATCTTCTTCTCTTCTTTAGAGATGCTCTCTCGCAAGTTAATTTCCTTAGATCTCTTTTGTGCCTTTACTTGCTGTTTTTGTTGACTCTGTGCTTTTAAATCGGCAAGCAAATTTTCTATATTGATTTTTTCCTTCTCCACCACAAAGATATCATGTTTTTTGAGAACCTTTGATTCCCCGGTCAAAGCTTCCTTTTCACGCTGCAAAGCCGCCATCTCTTCTTTTAGCTCCAAAAATTCTTTTTGGCATTTAATTAAGCCCCGTCTCAATTCCTCTGCCTGTTTCTGCAGCTTTCGCCAGTTGCTGTAGGACTTTACAGTACCCTCAGCCTTTTCTGCCAATACAAATTGATTGTAACGATCATACTGGTTGCATAGTTTTTTTAAGGATTGCTGTTCTCTTAAAAGCTGGTCTAACTGCTGTTTTGTCTGGTCCATATTCTCAATAGTATCGGATAGAGGTTTTAACTCGACGTCAGAAATAGCTGGCAATGATTCATTTAAGATTTCATATATTACTGTCGGTTTAAAATCTTTGGAAAGCTTGGGGCTGCGCAGCTGAATCAACAGCTTAATTAATTCTTCATATGCCTCCTTGGAAGCAAATCCAAAAACGTGTTTGTTTACCAGTTCCATATACTCACCCTGGGTGCGGACAACTCTCCCCCCTTGCCCGATGCGGTTTTCCAGTTCCTGCCTGATCAGGGGTATTTTTTGCTCCTGACCTTCCTCGCTGCTGTACTCAGTTTTATAGAGGGAAATATCTTTACCTAGGCGACGATTGTCTGTAATAAGAAAGCCCCAGAAATCCATAGAACCACGCCGCCTCGCTCTAAGTCCGATGCCGGTAGTCAAGTACTGTTCCACTCCCTGGCGCTTGTATTCTAAATAAAGGTAGCCGGTTCGCTCCTCCCTATCCACCACGCCCTGCTCCCCTAAAAGATAGTCCTCCATTTTTCGCGCCCGGGAACCAAA
>CAZORZ010000218.1:0-3165 GCA_964582255.1 uncultured Gammaproteobacteria bacterium
TTTTTTTCATTACTACCTTTAAATATTTAGCACCCCCTTTAATACTTTTAGCGGCATCTAAACGATTATCTATCCCCATATCTTTTGCTGTTGCTTTTGTCAGCATCATCAGTCCACGAACGCCTGTGGGTGATTTAGCACGTGGATTCCAAAATGATTCTTGATAACCGATAGCAGCCAGTAAACGCCAATCTAAATTATTAGCAATGGCTTCTTTTTCAAACATGGCTCGATATTTTGGAAGACGTTTTTCTAAAAAACCATTAAATGTTTTAAGGTCAGAGTAATTAAATTTTTCGACATTGCTTAAATAACGATGCGTCCATTGCTCCAAACGCCCATCATCTTTAATGGTTAACAAATAAAGTTGTAATGAGTCAATGAGTGATGAATCTTTTGGTGATTGTTTAATCATCCACTTTAATTGTTTCTTTTGTTCTAACTCAAATGCTATACGCAATTCAGGGTAAAAACGACGCTGTAAGGCAAAGTCATGTGAATCAACTGCCAAATATCGTATAAAACCATCATTGACCTTCTCGATAGCTTCTTCAGCACCAATATCGTCTAACAGCGCCCAATTTAATTTTACATGATCTTTTTTAGCGAGCGTTTCTAATATGACCTGATTGCCACTATTACTAATAACTTCTAAATGGGTATCGCCAAAGGCTTTTAAAGTTCGTAAGCGAGGGGTGCCTTTTTTATAAATAATTTGAGGGGTGACTTGATAATATCGAGGGCCAAATTGTACTAAATCACTATCGGTATTAAATTCGCTTAAACCAGCAGCAGCGATATCGACATCTTTAAAGATGATTTTATTTTTAATTTCTTTAAAGTTTTGAGCTGTTTGTATCTTAAAATCGACATCAATAAATTCAGCGTAGCTTTTGGCGATTTGATACTCGAGACCGTCACTCCCTTGTTCGTTTTTGGTGAATGTAGACGCACTGTTATAGGTTATAAATTGGATATAACCATTGTGCTTAATTTGCTCTAGTTGATTGAGTGATTTTTGTTGTGACAGTGGCCAAACAATAAAAATAAATAATATAAAGGCGACGGTTAAGAAACCTAAAACTTGGATGATGTTTAATTTTTTTATCATCGATGCCCCTCAACATACGAACTTAAATTTTTATCAGGCTGTCACTGCTTAGTCAGGCGTTAAATTAGACTTTGCGAGTAAACACCCATGTGTCACCTTCTGAAAAAGCAGGATGAAAGCCATAACCTTCGCAATCGAAGTTTTTAATATCTTCAACATTTGTTATCTCATTATTAATGATATAGCGAGACATTAATCCGCGTGCTTTTTTAGCGTAAAAACCAATCATTTTGTAATCACCATTCTTATAGTCCTTAAAAGCGGGGGTGACAACAGTGCCGTTGATTTTCTTTGTTTTTACCGATTTAAAATACTCATTAGAAGCGAGATTAAGCAGCGTATCACTGCCACTATCTTTAAGCTCATTATTGATGATAGTGGTGATTTTATCACCCCAAAATTCGTAGAGGTTTTTACCCCGTGCATTGCTTAAACGGCTGCCCATTTCTAAACGATAGGCTTGCATTAAATCTAACGGTTTTAATAATCCATATAAGCCAGACAGCATGCGTAAATGCTTTTGTGCAAAGGAAATATTTTCATCATTCATACTGTAGGCATCTAAGCCCGTATAAACATCACCCTTAAAGGCAAACATTGCTTGGCGTGAATTATCAGTGGTGAAGGGTGTTTGCCAAGCATGATTACGCTCAAAGTTTAAGTCAGCGATTTTAGTACTGATGTGCATTAGCTCTGATAAGTCTAATGAAGACAAGTCTTTCAGCCGATTGATGAGTAATTTCGATTCATCTAATTGTGATGGTACGGTAAACTCATCAGTTGGCATATGAGTTTCAAAATCGAGTGTTTTAGCAGGTGATATAACAATAATCATTAAACGTATAATAGATAAAATAAATAATACGACTATTCTAGCAAAATTAACTCATCGTTAGTAAACTTCGAAGTGAATTCAAACAAAAACAAGACTAAAGTTTATTCATGACTCTGCATATTATCCACTCCAACAAGGTTGAGCGTTTACACGACGAGTTATGTCATTTACTTAAAAATCATCCGCTTAAAAACCCATTTCAAGCAGAAACCATTGTATGCCCCAGCCAAGCAATGGCGCGGTGGCTTAACATCCGTTTTGCTATGCAGTTGGGCATTGCTGCACATTATGACTATCCCATGCCAGCTTCATGGCTTTGGCAGTTTGCCTCGTCGGTTTTGCATAATGTACCTCAGCAAGACCCTTTACAAAAAGAGGTGATGGCATGGCGACTATTTCACTTGATAGAGCTAAATAAAAATAAGCCCTCATTTGAAACTCTAAAACAATATCTTGCAGATGATAAAGACACCACAAAGCGCTGGTCTCTAGCAAAAAAAATAGCCACAGTATTTGAGCGTTATCAACACTTTAGGGCTGATTTACTGACTCAATGGAGTGATGCAAAGGCAGGTGATTGGCAAGCGGAGCTTTGGCAGCAATTAACGCAAAATATTCAATCACACCGTGTTGCACTATTAAATCAACTGGGTATGTCCTTATCGGCTGACGCTTTAAAAGAGACGTTACCCGAACGAGTTACTTTTTTCTCACTGTCATCATTACCCCCATTGCTTCTTAAATGTATTCAAGAATTGGCCAAACATACCGAGGTTTATTTCTTTGTATTAAGCCCAAGTGCACATTATTGGAGTGACTTTGTATCGCTAAAAAAACAGGCTAAAAAACGCTTAAATGATCCAGAATTGAATGATTACTTTACCACGGGGCATGAGTTATTAGCATCATGGGGCAGGCAAGGGCAAGTATTCCAAGACATGCTCTTACATGAATTAGACGATGAATTTAGCCAGCCTTATGATGCTTACTGCACTGAATTTAATGGCACTTTATTACAACGCTTACAACAATCCTTGTTTGAATTAGAAAACTTTGATTTGGAAAATACAACAGTTGATGTTGAAGATGATAAATCCATTCAAATTAATGGCTGTCATAGCCCATTACGAGAGTGTGAAGTGTTACATGATCAATGCCTGACATTGTTAGAAAACCCAGACATTTCCCCTGAAGATATTTTAGTGATTGTGCCTGCTAT
>CAZORZ010000219.1:0-3162 GCA_964582255.1 uncultured Gammaproteobacteria bacterium
AACAGTTGAATTAGACGCAAGGGATTGTTTGTTATTTAGTGCACATTGTTTTCATGCCGCAGCACAAAACCAAACGAAAAACTTAAAGTGTTCTTTAGTTTTTACCTATCATAGCGCAGAAACGCAAGCCGATCTTTTAACGGGATCTAGTTCTGAAAAACCTATTTTGATGGCATAAAATAGCATTTTTTGTTCTGTTTACGGTGTAAACACATGTTGAGTTAGCGAACCTCAAACGTCAGGCTGCCCCAAAAACTTTCCCAATCAATTTCATATCTATTTGAGCGAACCATCTCGACTGTGTGAATCAACCAAACACCTTTGCTATTGATTGGTAGGGAGGCAAAACCTTGAGCATCAGTACGCACAGCATGTTTGATGTTGGGCTTATGCTTAATTTGAGCTCTTAATAATAAATTGGCGGCAGGCTTTTGATTAAAGGTAACTTGCACCTTTAAGGTGTCGCCTACGGTTAAATTGTATGGATTTTGTAGCGGTTTGATATTCAGCGGATGGCCAAAATCATAGTCATGGAAATCGACCTTGTTTTTAATGCCAATTTTGACTAGAGCTTTGACATTGCGAGAATATATTTCACGGCCTTCGCTGTCTGTTTCATTCAATTTTTCACGTTGAACGATGATTTTTTCGAGACCTTGTTTTTTTAAGTAGTCAGTAAAACGAAACGCTTCTAAGTTAGCGGTATTTTCACTGCTTAAATAACCTATGGCATAAACGCCTGATGTTTCATGATAAAATACACCGGCTGGGTCGCTGCCCATTTCGCCTTCAACTGGTTTTAGGCCATCAGCGGTAAAGACATCGAATTCTTTGTACCATGCAGGAATGTTGGGTAATATCTCGCCGCCCATATTTTCACCGACATGCACACTTATGTCGATATGCTCACTTGTTTTTTGGTAAAATGGTTGTGCCTCAAGCCAAAACTCATGAGCATTCACTAGGGTGCTGGCGCCTAAAAGACAACCAAAAATTAGATAGGAAATTTGTTTCATGAAATTGTTTCGGCCTTTACTCTTGTTGTTGATTGTTTTACCGCTCCTGCTCACTGTCAACGCGCATCAGCTGCGGCCTGCGATAGTCAGTCTTGAGTTTACACAAAATGGTTCCGTAAATATCAAAATTCAAACCAATCTAGAAAGCGTGATGGCTGAAATTGGTGCTACGCATGATAATACCGATGATGCACCTCAAGCTGAGTACTATAAAGAATTAAGGCAATTAAGTGCAGATCAGTTGGAGGCTAAATTTTTACTTAAGGCTGAAAGCATTGTTGATCAATTACAGCTTAAATTTGACCAACAAAAATCGGTGTTAGCGTTGGACAATATTTTAATTCCTGACGTTGGTGATTTAACTAAGGCACGTTTGTCAGAGCTGTTTTTATCAGTAAAAATTCCGCCCTCTGCACAGCAAGTGACATGGCAGTACCCTGAGAAATTTGGCAATAATGTCGCGCATTTTTTTTATGAGAAAACACCTGAAGAAAAAATATCGAACTGGTTAACTAAAGGCATTGAAAGCCCTGCTTTTGTGTTAAATAAACAATATGTGCCTAAATCGTTCACGCAAGTGGCATCTGAATATACGGTGCTAGGTTATGAGCATATCGTCCCTAAAGGTTTAGATCATATTTTATTTGTGTTGGGTTTATTTTTGCTCAGTGTGCGAATGAAACCCTTATTGTTACAAGTCACTGCGTTTACCTTGGCCCATAGTATCACCTTGGGCTTAACGATCTATGGCTTGATTAGTTTACCCGCTAGTGTGGTAGAGCCACTAATTGCTTTGTCTATCGTTTATGTTGGCATTGAAAACATATTGGTGAAAGAGTTAAAGCCGTGGCGAGTGTTGATTGTGTTTTTATTCGGTTTATTACATGGCTTAGGTTTTGCTGGTGTTTTATCCGAACTAGGGTTGCCAGAGTCTGACTTTGCGACAGCACTGATTTTCTTTAATGTTGGCGTTGAAGCAGGGCAGCTATCAGTGATCTTAGTGTCTTTTATGTTGGTGTTTTGGCTCATTAAAGATGAAAAGAAGTATCGACAATGGGTGATCATACCCGTTTCGGCAATGATCTCTTTAGTCGGCCTATATTGGACAATAGAGCGCGTGTTTTTATGAATAGGGTCTAGTTCTTATCTCTATTCATAATATGGATATCATTGCGTGAGTTCTAAAACTTTTCGAATAATGTCAGGATGATCAAATTCTCTGCCAACAATAGCTCGGTAGACCAATTGGCCTTGTTTATTGACCACATAGGTAGTCGGCAACCCTTTTACCGCCCAATCACCCATGCTTTTAGCATCGTAATCAAATAAAATAGGGTAAGTTGGGGTTGGCTCGACTTCGCCTAGAAATGAAAAGACGGTATCTATATCTTCGCCTATATTTACCGCAAGAATTTCAACGCCATGGTCTTTGGTCGCTAGGTATAAGTGTTCTAACGATGACATTTCCCGACGACAAGGCGGACACCAAGTCGCCCAAAAATTGACCACAATAACCTTGCCTTTTAATAGCTGAATATCGACTATGTCTTCATCAAGGTTAGTAAACTTTAGACTGGGGGCAAGCGGCTTAGCCTTTATGGCACTGAGACCATGAGTTAACTCGGGTAACTCTGCCGCATAAGAAAAAGAAGTAAACAATAACAGCAGTACAATCAGTGATTTATTTAGCACAAGAGACTCCATTAATTCGACTTTCAAAGGTTACATTTTCAATATTCCAACGGGCTATTACCTCGAACTCTCCCTGTCTAGCGCCAAGAGACAGCATGCCTTGGTTCCAATCGCCGCCTGGCTCGTATTCTTGTTTAGTGGGGAATTGCGCCCACTGAAAAGCAATGAGAGCTGATTTTTTTACCCCAAGATGGCGATAATCGCTCAACCAGTCATCGGTGCTTTTTATGGTGGCGTTTATAGAGCCTTGTTTTATTGACCAATTTGACGAGTCATAATCAATCAAGCCCTTTGCATTTTCATTTCTTAAAACAGTCATAAAAACACAAGAATTAGTATAATTTGTGACTTGATCCTGAGAAAGTCCACGGTTGCTGTAAAAAGCCATTAATTGTACTGGTAACAGCTGATTTAGATAGAAAACGACACCATCGTTTTCCACTTGCCATGAGTG
>CAZORZ010000220.1:0-3159 GCA_964582255.1 uncultured Gammaproteobacteria bacterium
CAAAGTCAAAAGTTGATTCTTTTATGACAGTGAGAATTGGTATTGCCAGTGAGATACCACAAAATGGATTAACCAAAGAAGGTTTGTTTATTCAAGCCGATAAGGCTCTATACAAGGCGAAAAGTCAGGGTAAAAATGGCTTTGAGTTATTTCATGCTTAAGTTTAAGCTGAATAGGTATTCATCGCTTTGATTAATTAGCTTATTGAGTCGTAACCATTGTTGAGCGTCTGTTGCATCGTGCTCAAACCACTGTTGAGCACTGCCTAAACGAAAGCTATAGCCCCAAGTATCCATGTTGTTAAGCATACGTTGCTGACCCATTTCATCAATATGCTCTGCCAGAATAATTTGTAAATAACAGACTGCGTTTTCTTCATTATAATCACCACCTGCATTGGTGTTAAGGGCATTACGTCGCGTTGAATCCATGCAGATATAGTGGCAGGTTTCATGTAATAAAGAATGAATAGGCGTGTTGTTGCGGACAAAAAGAGAATGCTTGATTAAACCTGCTTCGTCGTCGCCCCAAAAACTACCAGGGATTTTTTCATCATTGTCGGATACTTTAATAGTTAACCCTAAACGTGCCAGTAATGCTTGAATTTTAATGATATTACAGTGTTTTACTCGCAGCATTAAATAAAGCCCGAGTCGATGGGGTTGGTACTAAATAGTACGTTTAAAATTTCGTGAAAGGGCAGTTCATAGTGAGCGGAGTGTTGCTCTGCGAGTTGAATTAAAGAACTCATGTCTGATTGCTCTAAGCCAAAATTAAAGCTGTAAGCCAATGTGTTTTCATACTCTTCGGAGGCTAAGCAAAGTGTGCGTTGATTAAATACACTGCGTAGGTTGCTATAAAAAGAGTTAAATTCATGGTCACTACTAATGAGTGTATTCCACGCAACGCAACCATTGTTATTTAAACGCTGGGCTAATTGCTGCATAAAATCCTTGCCTAAAACCCAAGAAGGCATATGGTTGGCATCAAAAATGTTGACAATGATAAGATCATAAGAGTGTTTATTGTCAAACACCCACGAGTGGGCATCGGCAAATTCATAATGTAACAATTCATCGCCTTTTGGCAGTAAAAACTGTTCGTGCATTTGGTTAATTAATTCTTCGTCTATATCAACGCCAGTGATGTGCGCTTTGGGGCAGTAGTGACGAAAAAAATGGATCAGTGATCCACCGCCCACGCCAAGCATAAGAATGCGTTTAGGCGCAGACATAAACATTAAGCAACCCATTAGATATTGTAAATTTTGCATCACAATTTTATGCGGTGCAGCAGGGTCTATAGCGCTTTGAGTGGCTAGCTCATTAGAATAAAGATGGTGAATGCCGTTAATCTTTTTAATGGTACATTGCATTAGTTTTTACCGCCGCCAGAGGCTTTAAGCATAAGTTTATCAAGCCATGAATGAGGCAGCACCCGCTTTAAAAAACCAAACAAATAAGTGGGGAAGGTCACATAATAACGGACTTGAGGCCGCTTACTTTCAAGCGCGTGCAGCACGCGTTTTAGCACGGCTTCTGCGCCAAGGGTAAAAGGTGCGGCATCGCCCTCGATTTTTAAGCGCTGTTGCAATGACTCATAGTTGTTCTGGTGAGGACTGTTACTGGGGACTATCCAGTGCTGAAATGCGGCTAAGGCATTTTTACGAAAATCACTGCGAATGGGGCCTGGCTCAATCAATGATAACTTTATATTCGTATTGGCAAGTTCTAGTCGTAAGGTATCAGTTAAGCCTTCAATCGCATATTTGCTGGCGTTATAAGCGCCGCGATAAGGCATGGCTACGAAACCTAGTACAGAGCTGTTTTGGATAATTCGGCCTTCATTTTGCTGGCGCATAATGGGGATGACTAAATTAGTGAGTTCGTGCCAGCCAAACACATTGGTTTCAAACTGAGCGGTGAGTGCTTCACGGCTCACATCTTCTAAAGCACCGGCTAAACCAAAAGCACCATTGTTAAATAAAGCGTAAATTTTACCGTCACAACTTTTTAAAATCGTTTTAAAGGCGCTCTGTATCGACACACTATCGGCCAGATCAAGTTGAAAACTCGCGAATCCTTCTTGCTGTAAGCGTTGAACGTCGGCTATTTTTCGTGCGCTGGTTATGACGTTGAACCCCGCTTTTTTTAAGCCATGGGCGACGTTATAGCCAATTCCAGTGGAGCATCCAGTGATTAATACGGTTTTATCGTTATTTTTTAACAATTTAGGTGACTTTTTGTTTCGTGTATAAGAGCTCCTATTATAAACTATGGTGCTCTTTTTAATAGAACAGCATTATGCCGATTTACGAATACATTTGCGAAGCGTGTGATGAGCCTCATGAGGCCTTACAAAAAATGAGTGATGATGCGCTCACAGATTGTCCACAATGTGGTGCAGCTGAGTTGCGTAAAAAAATCAGTGCCGCTGGTTTTAGATTAAGTGGCTCAGGCTGGTACGAGACAGATTTTAAATCGGGTAAAAAGAAAAACATTAAGGAGTCTGAAAACTCAGCTCCCAGTAAGAAAGCTGAACCGAAAAAGAAGAAAGCGGCTGATACGGCCAAACATTAACTTTTACATTATTAGGAATTAACAAATGCGAACGCATTATTGTGGCGACATCAATCTTGAACATTTAGACCAACAAATTACTGTCTGCGGATGGGTTAATAAACGACGTGACCATGGTGGCGTTATTTTTGTCGATCTTCGAGATAAAAATGGTTTATTACAGGTAGTTTTTGATCCTGATGATGCGGCTATGTTTGCTGTGGCAGAATCAGTGCGTAACGAATTTGTGTTAAAAGTAACGGGTAAGGTTCGTAATCGTCCAGAAGGCACGGTTAATAAAGACATGGCAACGGGCGAAATAGAAGTATTTGGTATTGAGATTGAAGTGTTAAATGCTTCAGAAACACCACCTTTTCAATTAGATGACGATGATGTACATGATGATATTCGTTTAAAATATCGTTACATTGATTTACGTAAGCCCAACATGCTTAAACGTATGCAGTTACGCGCCAAAGTGACGCACTTTATGCGTACTTGGTTAGAAGCTAAAGACTTTATGGACATTGAAACGCCTATGCTAACGCGTGCCACACCAGAAGGTGCGCGTGATTATTTAGTACCCAGTCGTACCCACCAA
>CAZORZ010000221.1:0-3152 GCA_964582255.1 uncultured Gammaproteobacteria bacterium
AGAAGAATTAAAACTTCCAATGGTGGTAACTAGCGGCCCAGCATTAGAAGCACCTAAAGATTTAGTAATTCTTTTAACAAAGTTGGCTACACCTTCCGTAGTTTTCATTGATGAAATACATCGTATGAAGCGTATAACTGAAGAGATGCTTTATCCTGCTATGGAAGATGGGGTTTTAGATATTTATGTAGGGGAAGGGGTTAACTCTCGACCTCTTCAAATAGCATTACAGCCTTTTGTGCTAGTGGGGGCCACCACACAGGCCGGAATGCTCTCTGCACCGTTGAGGGACCGATTCGGATATCATGGCAGATTAGGACTATATCAGATTGATGCGTTGCGCAGTATCGCATTACGTTCTGGCGCTTTACTAAATATTAACATCAGTCAAGAAGGTGCACACATTGTTGCAAAACGCGCAAGAGGTACCCCTCGTATTGCCAACCGGCTGTTAAGGCGTGTACGTGACTGGAACTCTGTTTATAATAATGATTTACCTATTGGTGCAGATCAAGCGTTGTCGGCCCTTGACGCCTTCGGTATTGACGAAATTGGGCTTGATGATGTAGCAAGAGAAATACTAGATATTCTTTGTACAGTTCGCTCAGGTTCTCCAATAGGATTAGGACAGATTGCCTCATTAGTAGGAGAGGATCCGCGCACCATTGAAGAAATGTATGAACCTTATCTTTTAAATCAAAAACTCATTGCAAGGACTCAACGCGGACGTGTAGCAACAAATCGCGCGTATGAGCATTTAAAGTTACCCATACCTTCTCATATGACGGATAGTAGCACCATACCGTTACCGGATCCAAGTTTTTAAATAAAGGCAGTATGAGCCGACACTGATAGAAACGTTACATGTTGCATATATTTACTTTCTGGCACATTAATGCAAAGATGTACTATACAGACAACTTGTTACACACAAACTATATCCAAAATGGTAGTATATGACTTTTCCAGAAGATAGACAGTTTACTGAAGGCGAGGAAAGCGAAAGTTCTACTTTTGGCTTACCTCCATCAGATGGTTACATAATGGATCCTTTTAGCGAGCAGTCCAACGACGCGTTCGGTGATGGGGGACCTTGGTTATATGAGGGTGACTTGCCTGACAAAATTATATCAAAGGATGCCACATTCGTAGATGATTCACCAGACTCACATACAGATGATTATACGCAAAATCCGTATGCAGCTCAGATCCTAAATACACCTCAAGGTGGCGCTATTCCCACAGGGGTTGGGTTGGATGGCTATATGGGGGCAGCAGTTGTTGCTGATACTGAGGAGTCAGTAGTTTTTACAACAGCGCCAAAACCTGGGGATACTCCTGATATTTCACATGCTCGTGTTTTTTTAGGATCTTTAGTTGCGGAGTATGAAAATGAGGAAGAATCCCCTGTTTTAACTACAGAACTGCCTCAAGATGGTACAGAAGATATAATCTCTATTCCTCGTGCTGCGAAAGTAGCTGAAGCTTCCGGGTGGGGAGCTTTCTTTTCTCGAAATAAAGACTCTGTCGGTGCAACTATGTTTGCTGATGAAAGTGTTCGAGAGGAGCAAAAGGCTGCACTAGTAGCAGGAGAGGAGGCTCTTGTCGGCAAGCGCGGCGAGTTTCTGGAACCTGCTGAACCTGACGATATTATGGCTGATCTTCCTGAAGATATAAGTACCGTTCCTGTGGGGTATAACCAAGATGCCACCGATTTGCATTCAGCAATCCGGCAAATACGTGAAGAGATATCTGCGGCACGTGAAGGTAAGTACATTAAAGCCGCTACTGCGGACAGTGTTACACCTGCCGTTAAACAGCCTATTGTAAATAATGTGCAACCAGCGGAAGAGGTTCAAGATACGGATGCGTTGCATACTACCGGCCTTGAACCTGTTGCTATTGATGGAGTTGAGGCAAATACAGTATCTAGTGACGCAACAGCTAATATAACAAGTTTTTTAAATGAGGTTACAGAAGAGATAGAAGAGTCTAAAAATCTTAACAAGGATGTCACGGAAGAGACAGTACCTACACAAATTGCTGAATTTTACGAGAATGCATACTCTGACGCTGTTAAGGGTTTACCAGGGGAGAGTGCAGATTTCAATGATGAACTTCCGGACGTGCGCGTTCCAAAAAGTATTGATCTAAATGAAGAGCTGTTTGTTGACGCAATGTCGCAGGGATTGCAGGATGCAACCAAGCTGCATGAAATGGATTCCATAGTAATACAACCTGATGTCAGCTTAACTGCAGTCACGCCAACTCGCAGTGACGCAACTGAGGAAACAGGTTTAGCTGCTGACATTCCAGTACATAATGTCAGATCAGAAGAGGTAACTGCCAAAATGGCTGTAACTGCGTCTGCGAAGGTGCCTGATGAAATATTTGAAGAAATATCTAAGGAACTTTCCTCTGAAAGTATTTATGAGGAAGAATTGTCCACAGGAAAGCTTACCGGGGACAGTTTGGAGGTTCCCGTTAGGGCTGTTGCGGAAATTCAAGCTGAGTATACCCAACTATGGGACGCGCATAATAATGGTAAAATTGATGCAGATTTTTTACGCGCAGGTCTTAGCGAACTTAAAATAACTATAGGCAACACTACCTGGATGGTTGGGGCCCAATCGGGAGAATGGTACAGTTACAATCCTGAGACGAAAGAGTGGACACGGGGCACTCCTAACGATTACGCTACTATTCAAAGCGCACATCCAGGCTGGGGGGCAAGCCCTGCGCCGGACGAAAGTAATTTTGGCGGTAGTGATGATGAAAAAGTTGAAATTAGTATTGGAAGCAAGTTTGAAGAGGGTATAGAAGACGAAGTAAAGGTAGCCAAAGTAACACTAGGTAAAGTAACGTTAGACGACCTTGAAGAGGTTGTAGGCGAACTTGAAGAAGCTACAGAAAACGCAGCAACTATAGCCAAAATAACACTAGGTAAAGCAACGTTAGACGAACTTGAAGAAGTTATAGAAGACACAGTAACTATAGCCAAAGTAACACTCGACGACCTTGAAGAAGCTATAGAAGACGCACTAACCATAGCTAAAGCAACACTAGGTAAGGCAATACTAGACGAACTTGAAGAAGTTATAGAAGACACAGTACCAATAGCCAAAGTAAAACAAGCAGACCAAGATGCAAAT
>CAZORZ010000222.1:0-3145 GCA_964582255.1 uncultured Gammaproteobacteria bacterium
GAATAATACGTCGAGACCATAATGGTTGCGACTGTAATAAAAATCAGCCCAACAATGCCCAACATCAAAACCTGTTTGATGGAAAAACTAAATTTCATGTTAAAACCCTAATTTAACCGCTGCTACGATACAGATTGGTATCGTAATCTATAGAGTATCCCTATAAATAATCAGATTTAAGCACCATCATTTTTTCGATTTGCATATCGTCAAAGGTGTATGGAATGCCTCCTACGCCTAAACCCGATGTTTTAAGTCCTGCGAAAGGCATCCAATCGACTCTAAAGGCGGTAAAGTCGTTTACCATAACAGCTGACGCATTTAAATGTTTATAACAATGCATGGCTGTGTCGATATGCTTCGTTGCAACCGATGCTTGAAAAGCGAATGGAACATCGTTCGCCCTCTGTATGGCATCATCAATATCATCATATTCATACACGCAAATCACTGGGCCAAATATTTCTAATTGACTCACCTTCGAATCTTTATTGGGATTAAATAAAACAGTGCAAGCATAGGTGCTCGCAGATAATTTTTTTCCTCCTGACAATAATTCAGCTCCTTCGTCAACCGCTTCATTTACCCAAGCATCTATACGCTCTAGCTCATTTGGTCGAATAACAGGGCCTACCTCAGTTTTTTCATCTAAAGGGTCTCCTATAATATAGCCAGAACCAACTTTGCTAATGCCTAGCGCAACTGATCTTGCAATTGATTTATGCGCGAAGATACGCTGTACAGAAACGCACACTTGCCCTGCGTGGTAAAAACCACCCTTAGCTAATAATGGCACCATGGCTTCTAAATCAGCATCAGCTGCCATAATAACGGGGGCTGCACCCCCATGCTCTAAGGCACAGCGAGTACCAGCAGCTAATTTTGAACGTAACATCCAGCCTATTTTTGCACTGCCTATAAAAGAGAAAAATGCAACGCGAGAATCAGTGACTAATTGTGTTGCAGTGTCTAAATTATCGGTAGTAACAGCTTGGCAATAATATTCTGGCAAACCCGCTTCGTATAAAATTTCGACCAAACGAAAACACGATAATGGCGTATCTGCTGCGGGTTTAATAATCACTGGGCAGCCTGCTGCAATACCCGGTATAACTTGGTGCACAATTAAATTTAACGGATGATTAAAAGCGCTTACCGACATGACAACGCCAATTGGCTCTTTACGCGTAAAGGCTAAGCGCTTTGCAGATGCCGCATTTAGATTCATTGGAATTTCACGCCCAGAATCATTACGAATACATTCGATGGCATTTTTAACGCCATCTATCGCTCTAATCACTTCTACCTTAGAGTCAATATAGGGCTTACCGCCTTCTGATGCCGCTAACCGACATAAATCATCAATTTGCAATGACATGATAGCGACAGTTTTTTCTAAAATGGCTATGCGTTGTTCGGGCTGTAACCATTTGGCTTTGTCTGAAAAAATATCAAATGCGTTGGTCAACACTTGATCTGCACCATTGGCGTCTATTTGAGGTACTGACCCAATGGTTTTAAAATCCCAAGGAGACGTGACTTGATGACGCCCACTTTCTTTAACATTGGCTATAGTGTTTTTAAAATTCATCGTCATCACCTAAATTGGGCAAACCAAATTGCCTAATTTTTCGGTCAATTTCATGTTTTCTGAATAATCGACTGGGCAATCAATAATGACCACCGTATTGTCTTGCTTAGCCTTTTTAATGGTTGGGATTAGCTCTGAAGCAGCATTTATTTTGTAGCCTTTAGCGCCAAAACTTTCAGCATATTTAACAAAATCAGGATTGGTGAAACTTATTTGCGTATCGCGCCCAAATCGGCGTAATTGATGCCATTTAATTAAACCATATTCACCATCTGTCCAAATCAAAATAATAATTGGAATATTCATCCGCAAGGCAGTTTCAATTTCTTGCGAATTCATCATAAAACCAGCATCACCTGTCACTGTTAAGGCGGTTTGATCGGGTGAGGTTAATTTGGCAGCTATCGCACCCGGCACGCCTATGCCCATAGAGGCAAAACCGTTAGAAATAATACAGGTATTCGGACGTTCAGCTTGATACATACGCGCCACCCACATTTTATGAGCGCCAACATCAGACACCACAATATCTTCATCATCTAAGGCTTGGCGTAAATCCCATATAATGCGCTGCGGCTTCATTGGGAATGAATCATCATTTTTATGTTCGCTTAGCTCACCAACAATGGTCTCCCGTAAACTGGAAGAAAAACTATGTTTAACAGGGGTAACAATTCGACCTAATACAGCCAAAGCATCGGCTATATTACCTATCACACCGCACTCTAAAATGTAGTGTTCGTCAACTTCAGCCGGGTTTAAATCAATATGAATAATTTTTTTATCTTTGCCTTTATGCCATAAATGCGGATGATATTCGACCATATCGTAACCCACACAAATAATCACATCAGCGCGATCAAAACCGCAAGCAACATAGTCATGCGCTTGCAAACCAACCGTGCCTAAACTGAGATCATGGCTAAATGGGATAGCGCCTTTAGCCATAAAGGTTGTGGCGACAGGAATATTCACTTGTTCCGCGAAAGCCACTAATTCATCAGATGCTCTCGCTCTAATAACCCCATTACCAGCCATAATAAGTGGCGCCTTAGCTGCATTAATAATATCGGCAGCCTGCTCTAATTTAGACATGGGTGGCACAGGTGCTTGCGCTCGTTGTACTTTTAACGGCGCTTTAGTGTCATCATCAATCTCCATCGCTGCGATATTTTCGGGCACATCAATAAAACTGCCGCCGGGTTTTTCTGCTTCGGCAGCTTTAAATGCTTTGCGGATAATTTCAGGAATAATTTCAGGTTCTTTTATTTGTACACTATATTTTGAAATAGGGGCAAATAGATTAACCAAATCTAACACTTGATGGCTTTCTTTGTGCATTCGAGTAGTTGCACCTTGCCCAGCAATGCCTATTATGGGTGCTCTATCCATATTAGCATCGGCAAAGCCTGTTACTAAATTAGTTGCTCCCGGACCTAATGTCGCTAAACAAACGCCTGCTCTACCCGTAAGGCGACCATATACATCAGCCATAAAAGCAGCGCCCTGTTCATGTCGAGTGGTGATAAATTCAATTTTGCTGCCAATTAAAGA
>CAZORZ010000223.1:0-3140 GCA_964582255.1 uncultured Gammaproteobacteria bacterium
ATTAACCACATCTAATTCAGCGCCAGAAAACTTATATTTAGATGGCTTACAGCGCGCACAGTTTTTAAAAACCATTAGTCACCTTAATCAACACAGCTTTGTCTTGCATGTCGATGGAGGCACTGATTATCGAACGCAAGCAAAACTATTAAACTCGGTTTATCATTCTCCACATTCGCAGCAAAGCATGTCTCATATTCAGCAATGGTTAGAGCAGCATAATTATGTCGAAGAAAATAATGAGTCTTTTCTTTGTGTGCAATCGAGAAAGATAAAGGTGTTGGCTTTATACAACGATGCCGTGTGGTTTGAATTTGGACAAATTTGTAAAACTAATAGAAGTCGTTCTGATTATATTGAATTAACTGAACGATTTAGAGCTGTGGTTATCTCCGAGATACACGCTATGGACGATCAAGCGAATGATGTTATAAGGCGCTTTATTACACTGGTAGATGTGCTATATGACTCTAAAACTATTTTAATCATCAGTGCCAAAGTGAACATAGATGAGCTTTATATAGGACAGTTTCTGCAATTTGAATTTCGTCGAACAATGAGCCGCTTACATGAAATGCAAACGCAACATTATTTAGAGACGCGCTTTAGGTAAAGCATCAGTGTGAAAGGTCAAAGTGCGCCACTAACCCAGCATGGTCACTCACCTTGTAGTTTATTTTGGTGTAACGAATAGCAGTTAATAAGGGCACTAAATTTTTACTGACTAGAAGATAGTCCAAGCTTTGATTCCTTTTTTTATAGCGGTATGAAAACCGATCTTTTACAGGGATTTGTAAACTGAGATCAAACAGATTGCGCTGTATTAAGTCCTCAGAGGTATATGCTTCATTAACCTGTGAATGGCGGCCTTTTATAATGCCAAGAACATCGACAAATCGATCACTTATTCTAAGGGCATTAAAATCACCCAATACAATCAATTTTTCATTAGGCCAACGGGTTTGAAATTGGTTAATCCAGCGGGCAACATATTGGGCTTGTTGATGTCGTTTTTGGGCGACATAGTGTCTCTTTTTTCTTTTATTTAAGCCGATCATCGAACGTAAATGTAAATTAAGTAAGTGTAAGCATGAATTTTTTTTACACACCTTTAAATAGAGCGGTGGTCTAGTAAATAAGTTGTTTTTAGAGCGAGCTAAAGACTTATCTTTAAACAGTTGAGATAAGTTATTTATCTCGAAATCACAGTGAACTAAATAGCCCAAATTGATAGCCACTTTTTTATGCCCGTTTAATAGGACGACTTGATAACACAGCCCAAAGTTTCGGTTTAACTCATTTTTTAAATCATTTAACGTGGAAAAATTTTCCACCTCTTGTAATGCCAGAATATCGGGTGCTTTAAGTTTTTCAGCAATGTGATTTGCCATCCGCGTTAAGCGTAGACGATAGTTTTTACTAGAAATAACTTTTTCTCGTTTACCATCATGCTGATCATTAAAAAAATTATAAGCATTCTGGGTTGCTATCGAGACCGAATCGGCAAATACACTTTGGTTTATGCTAAAGACGAAAGCCATTAAGTAAAATATAAGCAATGAGCGCACTTTACAATATAAGCAAATTCTAATATACTTTTTTAACTTCATCTCACTAATCTATACGGATTTCCTTAATGTCTCAACAAAGTTTAAACAGCAAAACCATTACTAAGCGAAATGTAGCTCAGTCGTCGGTCATTTTTAGTGTGGTTGTGACTGTCATTACATTAGGCGTTATTGTCACAGTTGCTTATCTTGATATTACAGAACAAAACGAAGTAGCGGCTACAGATCGATCTATTCCGAAAATTTTGGCAGAGATGAAACAAAAATCAGCTGAAAACCAAAAACAAATTGAATTAAAATCTCAAGCTGAAGAACTTGTCGTGGTTATTGATGAGCGTGTTGAAAGTTTAGACGCATTAGATCAGCATGTGCAGCAAGTCAGTGATCAATTTAATTTTGTGACTGCTAACCTAAAAGCACCTGAGCCTGTGCAGCAGACTAAAGCAGTGATTCAACCAACAGTTAAAACAGTTTTAGTTGATGATGGCTTAAGTGCTCAACAAATAATTCAATCAGTGTATGCTTTTAATCAGTCAGTTAAGTTGAGCAATGCACAACAAACAAGTATGGATGGTGAGGCTTACTTTAAACTGAACTGGCTATTTAGCGCACGTGGAAACATGCAGCTTGTTAGCGATTTTAATGTGATGAATAATTGGAATGCTAAATCGTTTTAATTATGTTGTGGTTCAGCATGAGCCTCAATTTCTGCTGACCACAGCTGGCATAATTGTTTAGAACTAGCCGCAATGATAGGCCTAACCGCTATTGATTGCTGGTAAAGGCTACAGCCATCAGTGCTTTGGCTACATCCACCTGCTTCATCTAACAGTAAACACCCTGCGGCATAATCCCATAATTTTTGACCGCCATGAAACGAGATGTTAACTCGGTTCATAGCCAGCCAAGCCCACTCTAGCGCGCTGCTACCAATATTTCTTTGTGACTTAAAAGGCATCGCAGTTATTATGTTAATGCTTTGACTCTTAGAAAGCCGCTTAAAGTCGATAAAGGCAATACAGTCTTTTATCGTTGTAGGGACGCGTTGATTATTGATGGTACTTTTTTGTTGATTGAAAAAAAATCCGTGCCCTTTTAAAGCAGAAAAGCACTCTTTTCGTATAGGGTCATAAATAACACCTAATTGAATAACATTGTTGCTGATAAAAGCCAATGAAATACAAAACACTGGGAAGTTATAATGAAAATTTGTGGTGCCATCTAAGGGGTCTAAAACCCAAAACTGTTGTTCATTACTCATGATGCTCTGCTGTTCAGCTATAGAGCACTCTTCGCCCAGTAACGCAACTGAGGATTCAAACTTTATTGCTAAAGCCTGCTGAATAGCCTGCTGCATAGCAAGGTCTGCTTCGGTAACAATGCTACCATCAGTTTTTATATTAGCATGAGTATTATTTAAAAATGGCAGAAGAATTGTATCAGCATGTTGAATAACGAGGTTTTCAATGCAACGTAAATCATCGAGAGTTAGATCAAGCATTGCGCTGTACCAAGAAACTAAGGTGTTTCGATAAAAAGTACATTATCCTCAATGCTCAGAGGGTAGGTTTC
>CAZORZ010000224.1:0-2179 GCA_964582255.1 uncultured Gammaproteobacteria bacterium
ATCTCTTTTAGCTTTGTTACGCATCATTCAGGGCGCATATGTGGAAATAACAACACATCTTTAATGGTTGGCGAGTCTGTTAAGAACATCACTAAACGATCTATACCGATACCTTCACCTGCTGTTGGTGGCATGGCATATTCTAATGCGCGAATATAATCAGCATCAAAATGCATGGCTTCATCATCACCTGCATCTTTTTCTGCTACTTGCTTCATAAAGCGTTCTGCTTGGTCTTCTGGGTCATTAAGCTCAGAAAAACCATTTGCCAGCTCTCGTCCTGCTAAGAAAAATTCAAAACGATCTGTCACAAATGGATTGTCATCATTTTTACGAGCCAATGGCGACACCTCAGTTGGATAGGCGGTAATAAATGTGGGTTGCATCAGTTTTTCTTCGACTGTTTCTTCAAATATCTCAATTTGTAACTTGCCTAAGCCCCAGTTTTTATTCACTTGAATGCCTAACTTTTCAGCTAGTGCGGTACAGGTTGCCATGTCGTCAAGCGCTTCGGCTTTAACATCAGGGTTATAGTGTAAGATTGATTCAATCACTGTCATACGGGTGAATGCTGTTGCAAAATCATACTCCGCTTCTTGATAAGTGATTTTAGTCGTGCCTAAAACATTTAACGCCAATTCACGCAACATTTCTTCGGTTAAGTCCATCAGCATATGATAATCGGCATAGGCTTGATAAAACTCAATCATGGTGAACTCTGGGTTATGACGAGTCGATAAACCTTCATTTCTAAAGTTACGGTTAATCTCGAACACTTGTTCTATGCCACCCACGACTAGGCGCTTTAAATACAGCTCTGGTGCAATGCGCAAGAATAAATCCATGTCTAACGCATTGTGGTGGGTAATAAACGGTTCTGCTGTCGCACCACCTGGAATCACTTGCATCATGGGTGTTTCAACTTCTTGAAACCCTTTAGCAAACAAAAAATTACGAATAAACTGGACTGTTTTGCTGCGAATTTGGAAGGTTCTGCGCGAATCTTCATTCATAATTAAATCAATATAGCGCTGACGGTATTTTTGCTCTTGATCGGTTAATCCATGAAATTTTTCAGGCAATGGACGTAATGATTTAGACAATAAACGAACCTCGTTAAGCTTAACCGTCAACTCGCCTGTTTGGGTTTTAAACATCACGCCTTTAGCGGCGATAATGTCGCCAATATCACAGTGTTTAAAGGCTTCGTAACTTTCTTCGCCCACACCATTTTTTTGCACAAAAATTTGTATTTTTCCGCTCATGTCTTGCAAGTGAGCAAAGCTGGCTTTGCCCATAACACGTTGAAACATCATGCGCCCTGCTATCTCAACAGGCACTGATTTTTCTGCTAGTTCTTCTTTGCTAAATCCATCGTACTCGTCTGATAAATCTTGCGCTAAATGTGTGCGACAAAAATCATTTGGGTAGGCTTGACCTTGCTGACGTAAAGCGTTTAATTTTTCGCGGCGCTGTGCAATTAGTTTATTTTCATCAGGAGCGTCTTGCGATTCTATGTTGGTGTTTTCGTCTGTCATAATTATTTATTTCTTTAAAAGTTAGAGGCCACTCTTAAGACTAGCCTGAATGAATTGATCTAAAGCGCCATCTAAAACAGCTTGCGTATTGCCTGTTTCAACGCCTGTTCTTAAATCTTTAATGCGTGATTGATCGAGCACATAAGAACGAATTTGGCTGCCCCAACCTATGTCAGATTTTGTGTCTTCAACACCTTGCGCGGCTGTATTGCGTATTTGTAATTCACGTTCATACAGCTTTGATTTTAACTGTTTCATCGCTGAGGCTTTGTTTTTATGTTGTGAACGGTCATTTTGGCACTGCACCACCACATTGGTCGGTACATGGGTGATACGCACAGCAGATTCTGTTCTATTAACATGCTGCCCACCTGCACCACTGGCTCGATACACATCAATGCGTAAATCAGCAGGGTTTATGTCAATATCAATATCATCATCGACTTCTGGCGATACAAACGCTGCTGCAAATGATGTGTGGCGGCGATTACTTGAATCAAAAGGTGATTTACGCACTAAGCGATGCACGCCCGTTTCGGTACGTAACCAACCATAAGCATAGTCACCTTCAAAGCGCACCGTGGCACTTTTAATGCCTGCAACATCACCATCAGACACTTCTAAGATTTCAGTTTTAAAAC
>CAZORZ010000224.1:2203-3137 GCA_964582255.1 uncultured Gammaproteobacteria bacterium
AAAACATACGCAGAATCATTTCAGCCCAATCTTGAGCCTCAGTACCACCAGAACCTGATTGAATATCTAAAAAGGCATTAGCAGAGTCCATTTCGCCTGAAAACATACGACGAAACTCTAAGTCAGCAACAACGCTTTCAGATTGTTCAAGGTCATCAACAATAGAGTCGACCATGTCTTGGTCTTGCTCCATTTCGGCAAGCTCTAATAGCTCTTCTGAATCGACAACTGCCGCTATGGTTTTATCTAAGCCAAAAACAACAGATTCTAATGCAGATCGTTGCTTACTTAAGGCTAAAGCTTTCTCGCGGTCATTCCAAACGGTTGGATCTTCAAGCTCCAAGCAAACTTCTTGTAAGTCTTCTTTCTTTTGTTCATAGTCAAAGATACCCCCGAAGCGCTTCAATACGCTCTTTTAGGTCATCTATTTTGAGATGGACTGGGTTTGTTTCTAACATGATGCACAGCTTGAAAAAAAGAAGATTTTACCTGAGAATAATAGCTTTGTATTGCCGATTTAGCGACTTATCAACCAACACTGATGAAACTTCGGTCTGCGTTTAAAGTCTTCTGATACGGTTTGAGCAGTTATATCGGTTACTGTATAAATTTTACTTAGGGTTTCATGTAACTTAAAGCCTTTACGATTTGTCGAAAATAATAGCTGGCCATCGTCTTCTAATAGATGAACAGCGTATTGAATCAATTGGTGATGGTCGCGCTGAATGTCCATATTGCCATCCATCTTTTTTGAATTTGAAAACGAGGGTGGGTCTAAAAAGATGAGATCAAATTTTTCTATCTGTTCGTATTTATGTGGATGCTCTAATAAGTCCATGCAATCGGCTCGTAAGATGGGATATTGCTCTTCATCATCACAGTCATTTAACAGCAGGTTTTCTTTTGTCCATTTTAAATAGGTGTTGGACATATC
>CAZORZ010000225.1:0-3115 GCA_964582255.1 uncultured Gammaproteobacteria bacterium
TGAGGTCGATATCTATGCTTTAGTCGATCTGATGTTAAAAATAATTGAACCTAAGCAAGAGAAAATTCTACAGGTGATTCAAAGTCATAACTTGTCACCACGGTTAACGATAGAGCTCACCTTGTCGATTGATAAGGATGAAGAAGTACCAGAAGTGGGCTTTGGTGCGCGAATGATTCGACAGCTTGGTGAATTTGGCGCATTTGTTAATATTGATTATAAATTGGCAGAGCGCATTTAACACCGAGCCTTTAGGCTCGGTCAAGACTAATGTCTCAGTTTAAACACTAAAGGCGCGTAATTCCTTGAGCTGTTGTTCACAGTGCGCTTGATTATCAGGCATCAATGACCGACTAAAAGCCTCAAGGATGATTTCAAAGTCATCAGCGGTGTCATCTGCTAGTCTGGCATCTTTATTAAGACGAGCAATAGAAGCATGTGCTGTTGCTTTGTTTATGCGGCAGATAACAGCTAAATGAATCGGTAATTGCTGTTCCATGCAGATGGTATGAGCCGTTTCATAAGAACGAATGGCTTCTTCAACACGATCGGTATTTTCTTCTGACTCGCCTAAATGATGCAGTACGACAGCACGATAATTGTGAATTGCTGCTAAGCCCAATGCGTGATTGTCTGCATCTAACACCACTAAAGCATTTTTAAAGGCCACTACTGACTTTTGAAAAGTTCGATTACCTTTAAGCATTAGGCCGTGTACATAAAAGGCACTGCCAAGCTGAAACATGGTCGCAGACCATTGCTCGGGATTATTTTCTCGTGTCCACTCTAATAGGGCGTTGGTAAAGGCATCAACGGCTACTTTCATTAATTTAGGGTCACTTTGTTGCTTGCCAAGGGCGAGTGCAGTTGTGCCTAAATTAAATTGTGCCGTTGCCCAGTCTAAGGGCGAATTTTGTTGCGTTATTTTTTCTAGCGCTTGGTTAAAGCAGGCCATGGCATTTTCATACAGTGAATCATCTTTTTCACGTTGAGCTAAAGCGCCATATATATTGCCAAGGCTATTTTGTAGGCTTATCCAATCAGTGGGTGACTGTTCGAATGAGGTGTTATTTAGCTGTTGTTTTAGCCTTGTTGCAGCCTGATCGAGTATGAATTTGCTGTATAAATACTGCTCAAAATGACCATTGGTGTGTAAAGAGTTATCTTTATGGTCAACGTCTTTATCAGGGCTAAAGTTAACCTCTGATGTCTTATCCAGCAAATGTTTAAAATGTTTGATCGCATGGATCAATTCATTATTGTCTGGATAGAATATGTAATTATTGGAGAATTTCATTGAGATCCGGATCTGCGCCAACTGCTCCACCAAGGTCGATTTCTTCATCAGTGGCTTCGCGAATACTTAAAACTTCTAGGGCAAAGAAGACATCTCGGCCACATAGTGGGTTATTACCATCAACTGTTAATGTTTTGTCATCAAAGCGTGTCACGATGAAATTTTTAGGCTCGCCTTCTGCATTTTCCATGGTGATGGTCATGCCAATTTCATGAAACTCTTTGGGCACATTTTCAATTTTGTCGGTGAAAACGAGTGTTTCATCTCTGTCGCCGTAAAGCAGTTTGGTGTCAATAGGGAAATCAATGACGTCGCCGACTTTTTTTCCATATAACTCCTTAGTGACTTCTTCGGACATAACGTCATTCACGCCATGCACATAACCTAAAGGATAATCAACGGTGACAAGAATATCACCGGTCTTTTTATCTATGACTTTGTAGTTTATTTCTACAAATCGTTCCATCTCAACTGTATCAAACATAAAGCTAATGCCTATTTAAATCACTATTAGAAAAGGGTAGCGCCAAAAATTCTGACTTTTTCATCTTCGTATCCTAATACGAGTCTGCCTAACCATTCACCTTCTTTTTTGTTATTTTTTTGTTTATAAAGAACCGTTATGTGTTCGCCGCGGCGAATCATGCCAAGATATTCATAATCATCAGCTAGGTTTTTTGTTAGTTCACTGCGTGCAAATTGTTTGCCCATCTCAACTTCGTTGGCGCCCATTAACATTTCGGCTGAAAAATGACGGGTAAAAGCACCGTAGTTTTCTTCATTTGAGTATTTCACTAAGTCTTCCCACATAGGGTGAGCGATCTCAATGATCTCTTTATCTGTTTTATCTAAAATATTCATTATTTCTCCATTATAAAACATTTAGTGTTTCATCTGTATTATCCAATAGGGATAAAAGGTCAGATACATTCATCTGTATTATCCAATAGGGATAATTAAGGTTAGATACATTATAAATATTATCCAATAGGATAAAAAAAAGGACCGGCATAAGATATGCCGATCCTTTTATGACACAAGTAAATGAGGGCTAGTTATACAAACTAGCCCTTATCAACTTTATTTTTTTTCGTCATCAACTAGGTGATAACAAGGTGCCTTTTCCATCGTGTACGCACCCGTTTTGCGATCACGATGAGAAACTGTCAATACATGCCAGTTTTCATCGTCTAATTTCATCGCGTCACCACGGTAGTAGTAACCAGGCCAACGAGTTTCTTTACGGAATAAAGTATGGTGGAACACACTTTCAGAGGTAAGAAAACGATGCTTTAATTCCCATGCACGTAAAAGCTCATGGATATCTTCAGCAGCAATCTTATCTAAATCTTCACCAAGAACACCCATTTTCTTAAGGCCGATCTTTAGAAGCTTGTCGTTAGTCATGTAGTTAACACCAAAACCAGCGCAGTACTCGTCCATTAGCTTCTGTAAGCGGTCAAGACCTTGACGTGGGTTGATGTAATTAGGATTAACGTCACCAGCAACAATCTCGTTACGGCCAACCGTATAAACTTCCATTGGCTTGTAGATAGTTTCTTTTAGATCATCAATTTGCTTTTGATCAACACGAATACCATCTGCCTTGCCATCATCAATATATTGGCAAGCCGCTTTAGCCGCTAAACGACCTTCAGTGAATGAACCAGATGAGAAAGCATGAGGCGTTCCACCAACAGCATCACCAGCACCGAATAGACCTTCGACAGTCATCATGCGGTTATAGCCCCAGAAGTATTCAGGAGGAGATAAATCTTCAGGTCCTGAAGTCCAACCACCGCAACCAGTCGCGTGAGA
>CAZORZ010000226.1:0-3111 GCA_964582255.1 uncultured Gammaproteobacteria bacterium
CACTGGTGCCTTCTTCTAAACTGACCACAGAACGCGTTAAATAATCTAATTCAGGCACCTGATCTACATTATCGCGAAAAGCTGTTAAGCCAAAACTCACTTGGTTATGTAAGCCTTGTTGGGCAATGGTTGAATAAACCTTACGCACGGCTTCACGTGTTCGATCTATATACGGCCCCATCGAAACTGTTGAATCAATAACAAAATGAATGCCGCTGCGATAGGTATTTGGCTGAGATTTAATGTCTAGTCTTTTGCTATTATCCTCCAGTGGCACGCTGGCTACCTCTAGCAATCGGCCTTGTTCATTGCCGATATAAATATCTTCATGTTGTTTAATAGGTACTAAATAAAAATTATTACGGATGTCGACATGAGCCTCAGGCTGAATAGCAATAACAGGTGAGTTTTTATCAATATCGCCGCTGGTCACTTTTTGATAAAGCGCTTGAAACTCGCCCGTTTTATGCCCTTCAATTAAATCTTTAATCGTGTCTTTTTCCTTAAACAATAAAACACGCTGAATATCTTGAGGGTCTTTAAACGATACAGTTAACGCTTGATTCCAAGTAATGGCAGAATGCCCGGGTATCCAACCATCTAATTGTCCATAACTGCTTGAACCGACATTCAACCACAACGAATCATCCACTGTTTTACGCTCATAAACATAATAAACACTAAAAGGAACAATATTACTTTTATCGGCATTGAAGCGCGCCTGATCATATAACTGTGCGTCAGGAACACTTAACACGCGTTGAAATAAGGTTTGTTTACCTTCCATTAACAACGGTTTAATGGTCTGTGCGATATTTAACTGAGTAAATAACACGCTAGTGAGTAACACCAATACTTTTAATATATGAACGTTTTTCATTTCCTTTTACTTCTTTTTAACCTTGTTTTGTTTAATATTTGTAAATTGCGCCAAGCACAATTTAATTAATAAAATTCAACAGCAATTGCTGCGCCTGCACATTGCCCAGATCAGCCTGTGATTTAGCCCACTCATGCAATAAATACATTTTTTTCTGGGCTTCATTATTCTCTCGTTCGATGGCAATTCTGTACCACTTATAAGCTTGAATTGAATCGGCCTGATCAAGCAAACTGTTTTGTTCATTAAAAGTGAGCGGATCTGACATTTCACCCATTTTTAAAATACTGGGTAAAAAGCCTTCTCTGGCGGTAAAGAAAAATAGCAGATGAGCATCCGCCATATTATTTTCTTGCTGTCGCTCTAGGGCGATGGCATGTAATTTTTCTAAAGGATAGGGGCGTTTATTCTCACGTGTTTGACGGATTAGCTCACGAGCCTCTAAAACTGCCGCCATAGTGGAGGGCCGTTCAATATCACCTGCGAATTTAGGCGTATTTTGATTGACACCTAAGCTAATTTCTTCGGTTGTGGTGCCAGAGCGGCCTGAAAAAAACACTAACACCATGACCATTGCGATAATAACTATGATGAACCAAATAATGGGGCTTTGTTTGGATGATTGATTTTCTGGAGATGTTTGGGACATTTATGTTTTACTGTCGAGATTGTTGATGGCCATCGTTATTGCTTCTAATGTGAATCTAAAGCTAATAGAAATAACCTTGTCGTTAAACTGGTGTCGTATCCTGCCACAGAGGAGCTGTTGTTGCATGTATTATTTCAAAAGTTGCAGTTGATAAATCATCATTCTGGCAAGATTTTGCTTCATTTGGGTATATAGCTTTATTTTTTCATTATTTTTAGCTAACAGCTGATTGCTATCTGCCTCAAAATCTCGACTTTGCACAATAGTTTTCTGCTGCACTAGCCATTGCCCTTGTGCATCCCTCACAGAATATTCCACATTGATTTTCAACCGTTCTATTTGCAAACCCGTAGACGATGATTGCGCTACAATAAGCTCAGGCAGTTTATCTAAACGAACACTTAAAAAAGCGGCTTGTTTTGATTGGACAATAAAGGCACCTGATGACTTTAATTGCTTAATCAGTGAATTATTAAAATCGTCATCCTCACTTAATGATAGATTTATTTGTTGCAAATTATCTGGCAGTCGAGATTCACCTTTTAGCTGAAAACCACAGCCGAAGAGACTGAATATTAAACTGGCAATGAAGAGATGTCGTAGCATAGTTATACAACGATATTAATTAAACGCTTAGGCACTACAATTACTTTTTTAATGTCTTTATCGGCGATAAATTTCTGTACGTTCTCATCGCTTAATGCCGCTGCTTCACAAAACGCTTTATCTGCATCTGATGGTACTGAAATTTTGGCACGCAATTTCCCATTGACCTGCACCATCATTTCTAGGCTGTCTTGCTTTAATGCGCCTTCATCCACTGTGGGCCATGCTTGATTAATTAACAGTGAATCATTACCTAATGCTTGCCATAATTGATGTGCGATATGCGGCACGATGGGCGACAGCATTAACACGATATTAGTTAACACTTCGTGACGCACTGCTTTGCCTTGCATTGATTCATCATCAAATTTTGATAGCGTATTTAACAATTCCATATTGGCTGCAATAGCCGTATTAAAAGTTTGCCTATCGGCATAATCGGCGGTGACCTTTTGAATTGTTTCATGCAATTTTAAGCGCACAGCTTTTTGCGTCGCATCAAGTTCGCCAGTTAACTCAGTCATCTTTTCTAAGCCTGATTCAACATGGTCAAATACTATTTTCCATAAGCGTTTCAAGTAACGGTGCGCGCCATCAACTCCTGTATCAGCCCATTCTAAAGATTGCGTTGGTGGCGCGGCAAACATGGTAAATAAACGTACCGTGTCTGCACCGTATTTATCAATTAAGCCTTGTGGATCAATGGTATTACCCTTTGATTTAGACATTTTAGTGCCGTCTTTAAGCACCATGCCTTGAGTTAACAACCGCGTGAATGGCTCATCAGATGTCACTAAACCCATATCTCGCATCAGTTTATGAAAAAATCGTGCATATAATAAATGCATCACTGCGTGTTCTACACCGCCCACATATTGATCGACTGGCAACCAATAGTTTGCCCGTTCATCGAGCATGGCTTCATCATTATCGGCACAACAATAACGTGCATAATACCAAGATGACTCCATAAACG
>CAZORZ010000227.1:0-3106 GCA_964582255.1 uncultured Gammaproteobacteria bacterium
AACAAGCCTAAAGAAGGCGGCGACACTTTAACGACTGATTCGGATCCAAGCTTATATCTTTCAATAGAAGATGATGACCCTTCTTTAAAGCTTGCTATAAGTGATGAAGAAATCCTGCTCACAGATGACGATGTCACTCAGTTCTTGGGTGGTGATGAAGATTATTCAGCTCAAGATGACTCTAAAGCCGAAACCTCGCTAGGGTTGGTTTTGGAAGATGATTCAGAGCTTAAGCTAGAAGACAAAACAACAACTGAGAGTTTGAATCTTGTTACCCCTCCTAATGTGGTGTTTGGAGAAAATGACACAACCTATGGTGCTGATAATACTTCGACAACATCACGTTTGGGTCAGACAACAAATTTGAATACCCTGACCAATGACACCACAATAAAAGCAGAAGATTCGACATCAACTCAGACCCTAGCATCAGATAATTATGATCGCACGCTGGTGAAAATTGATGATGACGTATCTAAGGTTTTTACAGGCATGAAATCAACGACTTCGGGTGTAGCAATGACACCGGAGTTTGCGAAGAAAGTATTTGTGACTAAGTCCTCTGCATTACGCAAACAGAACTATAAAATATACGCGGTAATTTCGTTTGTATTAATGGTGACAATAGCGGTATTTGCCTTATTTGAAATGCAGTCTCAAATTGAAGACATTGATAGCAGTTTAGTGCATTTAAAGCGCAACCCAGTGCCCAGTGAATTACGCTTTAAACAGCCTGAGGCAGCGCCAGATGAGTTTGCTGTTTTAGACGGCAAGGTTGATACCGAGGCTCTTGCTTTGCTTAGGAGTTTAAGGGATAAAACGACTGAAAAAGAAAATAAAGGTGAGGCTGGTTCTGACTCTAAAATAGTGATGAATAATAGTCAGATTAAAGAGATTGATGCCTCGGCAAACATAACCCCCGACAGCAGTGCTTCAGCATCAGCGATAGAAGATGCACCTATTTTAATTGAGTCGACACAGGCAGTGAAAAGCAAACCAGTCAGCAAGCCTAAGAAAGTTAAAGCCGACCCTTCGGTGATTTCGGTTAAAACAAAATTAGCAGTGTCGCAAGAATCCTTAATGCTAAAAGCGGCTTATACCGCCTACAAAAATGGAGATTTGGCGGTAGCGGCAAAAAACTATAAAAAAATACTGGCTAAAAACCCAAAAAATCGAGATGCCCTGTTAGGGCAGGCCGCTATTTATGCAAACCAAAATCAAAATGATAAAGCGTTAGAAAATTATCAAAAAATACTGCAACAAAACCCTAAAGATTCATTTGCGATGACATCGCTGATTGCCGCCAGCACAATGTCACCTATAGAAAGTGAAAGTCGATTAAAGCTATTGCTAAGAGAATCTCCAAACGCGACGTATTTGCAGTTTGCTCTAGGTAATGTCATTAGTGTGCAAAACCGTTGGCAAGAGGCTCAACAATACTACTTTTCTGCGCATCAAGCAGAGCCAAATAACCCTGATTACGCTTATAATTTAGCGGTCAGTTTAGAGCAAATAAACAAACCGGATATTGCCTTTAATTATTACAAACAGGCAATAGCAAATGCCCGTTATTATCCTGCTAATTTCAATTTAGAGCTTGCTCAAAAGCGCATGGAGGCATTAAGACAATGACCGCAGAAGCAAAACCAAAACGCTTGGGAGAAATCTTAATAGCTGAAGGAGTAATAACCAAAGACCAATTAAATATTGCGCTAACTGAGCAGCGTAAAGTTAAAGAGCCGCTGGGTAAGCTACTGGTGTCTTTGGGTTTCGCGACTGAATCCATCATGCGTTCGGCTCTCGGTGAAGCACTTGAGCAAGATAGTGTTGATTTAACCAATTTCGTGCCAGATGCTGATGCCATTAAATTGATCAGTTCAGATACAGCGCGCAAGCATAAAGTGTTGCCACTTAATTATGATCGTAGAAAAGGCACCTTAACCATTGCGATGTCCGATACATTTAACCTGTTTACGCTGGATAGAATCCGCATTCAGATCGGGCATCAAATTGAGATAATCCCTGTATTGTCTGGTGAGGCAGAGATATCAAGCGCTATTGATCAATTTTATGGTTATGAGCTTTCGATAGATGGCATTTTACGAGAAATCGAAACGGGTGAAGCTGACTATACAAATTATCAAGGCGATATAGAAGAATACAGCCAGCCATTAGTTCGCTTGGTTGATGTCATGTTGGCAGATGCCGTTAAGCGAGGGGCTTCAGATTTACACTTTGAGCCAGAAGAAGGTTTTTTACGCATTCGCTATCGCATAGACGGTGTTTTGCGTCAAATTCGCAGTTTACATAAAACCTATTGGTCAGCCATTGCTGTGCGTTTAAAAGTCATGGCCGATATGAATATCGCAGAAACACGCTCACCTCAAGATGGCCGTATCTCGCGTACAATTGTAGGGCGACCGATTGATTTTCGAGTGGCTTCTCAGCCAACAATTCATGGTGAGAATATTGTTTTACGTGTATTAGACCGTGAAAAAGGTGTTATACCATTAGAAAAGCTTGAGCTGCCGCCTACGTCAAGGCGACTATTGAAAATAATGATGGCCAGACCAGAGGGGATTATATTGGTCACAGGCCCAACAGGTAGTGGTAAAACCACCACCTTATATTCATTGCTTAATCATCTAAGTACCGAGCAAGTGAACATTATGACGCTTGAAGACCCAGTCGAATACCCATTTCCGATGATAAGACAAACCTCAGTCAGTGAGGCTGCTGGAATGGACTTTGCGAGTGGCATTAAATCGTTAATGAGGCAAGACCCTGATATTATTCTTGTGGGTGAGGTGCGTGATAAGGCGACGGCCGAAATGGCCTTTAGAGCAGCCATGACAGGACATCAAGTGTTTACAACGCTGCATTCAAATTCGGCGGTTGGTGCACTGCCAAGATTAAAAGATATTGGTGTGACTAATGAGATTTTAGCAGGTAATATTATTGGCATTATCGCGCAAAGGTTAATCAGAAAACTCTGTAAGTACTGCAAAAAAGCATACTTACCCAGTGCAACAGATCTTCAGCTGTTAAGTAATAGAGAGGGAATAATACCCGACAAAATCTATAAAGCTAAGGGGTGTAAAACCTG
>CAZORZ010000228.1:0-3100 GCA_964582255.1 uncultured Gammaproteobacteria bacterium
AAAAAAACGGTATTGAATCGATTGACCCTGTGGGCGAAAAATTCGACCCTGAAATACACCAATCTATGTCGATGCAAGAATCAGCTGAACATGAGCCGAATACAGTTATGGCTGTGATGCAAAAAGGTTATGTTATTAAAGATCGTTTAATTCGTCCGGCAATGGTTATGGTGTCAAAATAGCGGCTTTTAGAAAAACCACACAAAAATACTTGAAAAGACAAAAACAGTCATTACATCAGTAACATAGTTCGAAGGTCTACATCCCGTCGGACAAAATTTATTAGCAAATTTAAAAGATTTTAGGAGTTTTATTATGGGTAGAATTATTGGTATTGATTTAGGTACAACCAACTCTTGCGTTTCAGTGATGGAAGGTGGCAAACCTAAGGTTATTGAAAACAGTGAAGGTGATCGCACCACACCATCCATCGTTGCATTTACGGCAGACGATGAAGTATTGGTTGGGCAGTCAGCCAAACGCCAAGCAGTGACCAACCCTGAAAACACACTATATGCCGTCAAGCGTTTGATCGGTCGCGCATTTAAAGAAAATGCAGTGCAAAAAGATATTGATCTTGTGCCTTATAAAATAATCAAGGCTGACAACGGCGATGCATGGGTAGAAGCTCAAGGTAAAGGCATGGCGCCACCTGAAATCTCGGCTCGTGTGCTACAAAAAATGAAGAAAACAGCTGAAGACTACTTAGGTGAAGAAGTGACTGAAGCGGTTGTTACCGTTCCTGCTTACTTTAATGATTCTCAGCGTCAAGCAACTAAAGATGCTGGTAAAATCGCTGGCTTAGAAGTAAAGCGTATTATCAATGAGCCAACAGCCGCAGCATTAGCTTATGGCATGGATAAGGCGACAGGCGATAAAACGCTAGCCGTTTACGACCTTGGTGGTGGCACATTTGATATTTCTATTATTGAAGTAGCCGAAGTTGATGGCGAGCATCAGTTTGAAGTATTAGCCACTAACGGTGATACATTTTTAGGTGGTGAAGATTTTGATAACCGTTTAATCGAATACTTAGCAGATGAATTTAAGAAAGATTCAGGTATGGATTTACGTGGCGATCCATTGGCCATGCAACGCTTAAAAGAAGCAGCTGAAAAAGCGAAGATCGAATTATCGTCATCACAGCAAACGGATATTAACTTACCTTACGTCACCGCAGATGCTTCAGGGCCTAAGCACTTAAACATGAAAATTACTCGTGCTAAATTTGAGTCATTAGTTGATGATTTAGTATCGCGTACCTTAGATCCTTTAAAAGTAGCGATTGATGATGCCGGTCTTTCAGTCTCTGAAATTGATGATGTTATCTTAGTCGGTGGTCAAACACGTATGCCTAAGGTGCAAGAAGCGGTTAAAGACTTCTTCGGTAAAGAAGCGCGTAAAGACGTGAATCCTGACGAAGCAGTGGCTTCTGGTGCCGCCATTCAAGGCGGTGTATTAGGTGGCGAAGTTAAAGATGTCTTGTTATTGGACGTGACACCTTTATCACTGGGTATTGAGACTCTTGGTGGTGTCATGACCAAGGTTATCGAAAAGAACACTACAATCCCAACTAAGGCTTCTCAAACATTCTCCACAGCTGAAGATAATCAAACAGCAGTGACAGTGCATGTCTTACAAGGTGAGCGTGATATTGCAACCGCTAATAAGTCTTTAGGTCGTTTTGACTTACAAGACATTCCGCCTGCTCAGCGTGGTGTGCCACAAGTTGAAGTTACTTTTGATATAGATGCTAATGGTATTTTAAATGTATCTGCTAAAGATAAAGCGACAGGCAAAGAGCAGCGTATCGTGATTAAAGCATCCAGTGGTTTATCAGATGAAGAAGTTGAAAACATGGTAAAAGATGCAGAGGCACATGCGGAAGAAGATAAGAAGCATCGTGAAATGGTTGAGGTTCGTAACCAAGCTGAAGGCATGATTAACGCGACTGAAAAATCACTTAAAGATTTAGGTGAGCAAGTCACTGAAGAAGATAAGACTGGTATTGAATCTGCTATTGCTGAGCTTAAGACTGCTTTGGAAGGCACTGATAAGGAAGCCATCGAAGAAAAGACGAAAGCCTTAGCTGAAGTATCAGGTAAGTTAGCTGAAAAAGCCTATGCAGCAAACGCAGACGGCGCAGAGCCAGGTGCTGAAGAGCCAGCTGCAGCAAAAGACGATGATGTTGTCGATGCTGAGTTTGAAGAAGTAAAGGACGACGAAAAGAAGTAGCTCTAGCCTTCATTTTCTTTTCCCGTTAGAACAGAATGGGGACTATAGTTATCGTTAAAATCTACAGCCTAATTTAGGCTGTAGATTTTTTGTCGTTTAAAGATTAGATAAAAATTCATATAAAAACATGTCAAAAAAAGATTATTACGAAGTATTAGGTGTGCAAAAAGATGCCAGTGCGCCAGAGCTTAAAAAAGCATTTAGACGCTTAGCAATGAAACATCATCCTGATAGAAACCCAGATGATGAAGCGGCTGAAGTTGCGTTTAAAGAGGCTAAAGAAGCGTATGAAATACTGAATAACGACCAAAAACGTGCGGCTTATGATCAATACGGACATGCTGGTGTCGAACAAGGTGCAGGTGGTTTCGGCGGTGGTGGCGGAGGCTTTGGTGGCGATCAGTTTAGTGATATTTTTGGTGATATATTTGGCGGCGGTGGAGGTCGTCAGCGCGTTCGTAAAGGTGATGATTTACAATACAATCTTGAATTAAGCCTTGAAGATGCTGTTGTAGGAACCACGGTAAAAATTAAAGTCCCGAGCATGAAGCATTGTCATACCTGTGATGGCAGTGGTGCTAAAAAAGGCTCGAAAGCTAAAACATGTGGCACCTGTGCAGGCCATGGTCAAGTACGTATGCAGCAAGGGTTTTTTTCTGTGCAACAAACGTGCCCTGCTTGTCAGGGTAACGGCACGACCATTGATGACCCGTGTCATGATTGCCATGGTGTTGGACGCATTAAAGAAAACAAATCACTTTCAGTTGAAGTGCCAGCCGGCGTTGATACTGGTGATCGCATACGTTTATCAGGCGAAGGTGAGGCGGGCGAAAAAGGTGCGCCCCCAGGTGATTTATTCGTTCAA
>CAZORZ010000229.1:0-3094 GCA_964582255.1 uncultured Gammaproteobacteria bacterium
AATATCAACGCTAGCATCTTTTTCTTCGACAATGCCAGTCACTTGTTGTGCTTCATTTCTTACGATGCGGCCGTAGCCTGTCGGGTTTGCATCGATAAAACTTAAAATATTAATGGCAGGCTTATCTTTGTCGGCAAGTAACATTGATAGCGTGTGAGCGTTAATCAGCGGGACATCACCATAGAGTACCAAAATATCATTCTCGCTGTTGATATGACTGATGCATTGCTGCACCGCGTGGCCAGTGCCCAACTGTTGTTGCTGAATCACATAATCGATGTTGGCGGTGGTGATGGTGGACTTAACTTGTTCCGCTGCATGTCCTATGACCACTATAATTTGATCAGGGTTTAAAGTCAGTGAAGTATCAATCACATGTTGCAACATTGGCTTATTGGCGAGATGATGAAGCACCTTAGGTAAGGGTGATTTCATTCGAGTGCCCTTCCCAGCGGCAAGGATTATAATGCTTAGCGACATAGTATTATTTTATTATTGTAAGTTATCACTGTATTTTAACGTAAAAATCACAACTTGACTGTTAAACTATGTGATCGATTAGAGATTTTGGAGAATAAAATGACACCTGAAGAAATACAAACATTAATTAGCAGCAAAATGACCGATGCCGAGGTCAGTGTAACGGGTGCTGAGGGCAAGTTTGAAGCTACAGTCATTAGTGATGAATTTTCTGGCTTAATGATTATTAAGCGCCACAAGCTGGTTTATGCTTGTGTTAATGCTGAAATCACATCAGGCGCTTTACATGCATTAACCATTCATGCAAAAACAAAAGCAGAAGCCGCTGCTTAATAACCTCTATAATTTAATTAGCTTGTTTCGGCCGGTTTCTTTTGCCTGATAAAGGCCTTTATCAGCACGTTCGAATAATGACTCTTCGGTATCTTGCTCATTAACTTGAGTAAGCCCTGCAGAAATATGAATAGTGACTTTTTCTTCTTTAAAGCGAAATCCACTATCGCTGACGGCCTTGCGTAACTTCTCAATGGTTGGCGCGGCCTGATCTAGAGAGGTATTGGGTAGGATAAGTACAAACTCTTCGCCGCCAATACGAAATAAAGTATCAGACTCACGAATGTTCTTTTGCATAATACTGTCGACTAATTTTAAAACCTTGTCTCCCGTATTATGACCATAGGTGTCGTTTACTTTTTTAAAGTGGTCGATATCTAAAATAGCATAGCTGAAACACTCGTTATAACGATGCCAGCGCGCCATATAACTTTTTAGGTGATCATTGTAAGCCATGCGATTATGAATACCGGTTAAGGTATCAAAAATTAACTTTTTCTTGTTTTCATCAAGGCGTTTCTTTAAATCCTGAGTTTCTTTTTCCATGCTGACGACTTGGTTACTTAATGCTTTATTGCGTGTTTCGGCAGCACTAAAGCGCTGTTTTCCTCGAGATAAATAGCCTGCAATATTGTCTTTTAAGGAGTGAATATTGTTGTCGAGCACTTGTTTTAAGCTTTCTATATTCTCGGCAGAGCGAACATTTTCATGCATCTTAATAACTTCATCATTCATTTGTTGATGAAAATCCTGTGCATCAGAAAACCCTGTTTTTTGGTCTTTTTGGTCTTCTGAGATATAGCCTGTAATCTCAACCAATTGTTCGGTTACTTGAACTATAAACTGTTCTAGCTCACTTTTTTCATCGTTAATTAACTGCAATGCTGTGCCGACTTCTTGAACAATATGGTCAAGAATGTTTGGCCATTGGTTTAGGCTGATGCCAGCACGAATATTTTTTTGGATGTCCTTCGCCTTTTGATTCATCCCCGGCACAATAGATAAACGGTCTAATAGCCCTAAAATGACGTCATCTATAGAGTTACTTTCCACAGTATCAGTATTGCCTAAGGGTGAAGCCATAATGGTATTAAGTTCATTCGCCAGCTCAGTCAAAATGCTATCAGGGTTTTTGGGCGGCAAATGAGATTTAATGCGCTCTAAAGACGGTTGAAATTGCTCAGGGGGGGATAACAAGCTCAGTAACTGAGTCATCACATCATTGATGGTGGATAACTCCTCTTTGAGCGAATTGCTTGGCGAAGCTTGATCATCAATTACATTTAAGATGTCTGATAATTTATCCAGTGCATTGGCTAATTTATCATCTTTCTTTTTGCGCGAGATGCTTTGAATATCTTTAAGTTGGTTATCGAGTGATTTGTCGATACCTTGACCAGCAATGGCAAGACGCCCAATGGCTTTGCGCAATAACGACTCTAAGTCGCCCCAAGTTTTTTCTTTCGATTCAAGCTCATGAATAATGTGTTGATACTTTTTCTTCCAGTCTTTTTGGATATCCATGATGATTCTCGGGCTTTGATGTTATTCTTTTAGATCTCAATTAATCTGAGATACCGTAATTATGTGTCTAATTGTAGGATTTATTGAGCAGGAATCTACAGTAAATTGTAATTATATTCTATAAAACCAGGTATATTTTTTATTAGTATGAAAAAACATCAAATAGCTTTGGCGACAGACTTTAATGGTGCCTCTTCAAGAGGTTTTGTCATTAATATAAACGAGCAGGAGATTAATGGCTTTATTGTTTTTGATGGAGGAGTCTATTTTGCCTATAAGAATAAATGCCCTCATACAGGTGCGCCTTTAGACTGGGTAGAGCATCAGTTTTTAGATGCCGATGCCGCTTTAATACAATGTGCTGTACATGATGCGCGTTTTGATATGGAAACAGGAGAGTGCCTTTTCGGCCCTTGCTTGGGTGAGCACTTACAGTCTTTAGTGATTAAGCTGGAACAGGGGATTATTTATTTAGAAATTTAGGGTATATGGCTTAGCAGTGGACATAAAAAAGGGCTTCAAAGAAGCCCTTTTAAAAACAGCCCTTAAGCCTGTTTGTTATTCGCCAACAACATTTGCAGCTTGAAGACCCTTTGGTCCTGTTTCAACTTCAAATGTTACTGATTGGCCTTCAGCCAATACTTTAAAGCCTGAGCCTTGAATTGCAGAGAAATGTACGAATACATCCGCAGTGCCGTCAGCAGGAGAAATAAAGCCGAAGCCTTTTGATTCGTTGAACCATTTAACAGTTCCAGTA
>CAZORZ010000230.1:0-3085 GCA_964582255.1 uncultured Gammaproteobacteria bacterium
CCGCTCAAGTCGGCACCAATCAGCAGCATCAAGATGGTGTCTTCAATTAAACTATGACACAAGCCCAATAAAGACACCGAGAATAACACCTCTTTAGGCTTGATATGCCCTTTTTCAACTTCTTTGATCATTAAAGCACCACCGTATGATAAACCCAACGTCAACCCTACCAAGGTGATTGTTTCTGCTTTTTCACCTATGCCTAATATGTTTAATATCGGCCTCATTAGAAATGTGATGAAACGAATAATATGTAGCCGCTGTAAAAGGTCTAGCACGATGAGTAGCGCCAAAATCACAAGGTATATCAGCAATAAATGGGTGCTTTGATCGATAAACCATTGAGTCAGCGATACGTTTTCAACTTTTGGTGACCACAATAAATTAACCGGCTGCTGCAACCAATTTGCTGCGCTATAGGCGATATTTAGAAGAGCGCCGAACAATACTGCCATGGACAGCCTAAACAACAAAGAAAACCCAATGCGTACGCCCACTTTTTGAGCCACGCGTAATTCAATAGGTAAGGAGTGAGCCATTAACATCATAGCGCTAATCACGGTCACTTGAGCCACTGTCATTGGCGTGTCAACAGCCAACGTGGCAAATACGACGATGCCACCATATAAGCTAGTCATCATTGCTGTCGCCCAAACTAAGCCCATAGCTCCGGGCAAGCCAACCAGCTCCATAATCGGTTCGAGCGCATTAGACAGCACCACGATAAAACCAAATTCCTCAAGAATTTTAATGACGATAATAATCGGCACCATAATTTTGAATAGCGTTAGGCTAAGAGCAGCAGCCTTAAAAATATGTTCTTTAAAATAACGCCAAAAGAACATTTACTTTTTAGTCAGATCAAACGATGTTTTGATCACATTATCGCGTTGGTCTGACCCTGCTTCTGATTCAAAAAAAACCACCCCACTCAACATGCCAGAGATGCGGTTTACCCGACTTTTAGCATCGTGTAAAAACACGGCAACTAGGTGTAAGAAAAGCCAGAGATAAAGCCCTGTGGCAAACTCTTGGTGCACCGACGGCCAATAAATCCCAAACAATAAATTATTGTTTGCCACTAAACCACTAAAAGCCAGCACCACTAACATCAGATAGAAGATGATATACAGCAACCGCCAAACAGGGTTATAAGCGTACCATGAAGGCAAGGGGGTGCGCGCCAATGAGGCATAAAACAACAGCGTTTGCTTTATATTTTGAGCGTCTTTAGCACCTATTTGAAAGCGCGAAAAATGACTGCTACCCCGTCGAAAAAACAACACGATTCGAGCCAATAGCAAAAAGATAACAACCTGCCCCATTATTTGATGCCATTCTAACCAAAACAATACGTCGTCAATAATTTGCCCCATGAGCCAACCACTAACGGTAAGAAACAATACAGCTAAGGCTAAAGACCAATGCAACAGACGAGTGTATTTATCCCAAAGATTAACTGCTGTTATGTTCATGGCAGACATAAAAAAGGGCTGAGCACCCTAAGGAGCCTCAACCCTTTTCATTCAAATTACTTAGCGACGTTATAAGTAAAGTTATCTGCTTGCTCAGCAATCTCTGATGGCAAACATCTCCATCTTTGGCCAAACGTATCTGTGACATCAACAGGGTTTGGCACGCTAATGGAAGGCGCTTTCCAACCACCGGGCATCTTACCTAAACGATGCGGACCTTTAATGGCATCTTCCCACATTTCAGCAACACCCTCTTTGGGATCATTAAAATTTATCCATTTAGAGGGCGATCCCATTGGGTCATTTTGCCAACGCTGACTGCTCCAAGGTGCTGGACCCCAACCATTGTTCCATGGGCCTTTAACCGTTGGAAAAGCATTACTGCCATTATTCCAAGGGCCATTAAAATTTCCAGTAGGAAAACCACTATTTGAACCATTGTTTGGTCCGTTGCTAAAGCCACGAGGGAAAAAGCTATTATTTGAGTTGTTATTATTCCATGGCATCTTAAAGCTATTGCCATTGTTGCTCCAAGGCATGCTATTACCGCCATTGCTCCACGGCATATTATTAAAGCTATTTCTGCCATTATTGTTCCATGGCATGTTTCCAAAACCATTGCTACTATTGTTATTCCAAGGCATCGACATTTGGTTGCTCCAAGGAGAGCGCTGAAAATAGTTTTGGTTAACAGGCGCATTATTCCAAACATTATTAGCGGACGGCGCATATTGGTGTTGAGCAGACTGCTGGGGTGCTTGCGCATAAACTGCATTAGTGAGCACTAACAGGGGTAACGCTAAAGCAAATTGTTTAAAAGATGACATGAAAAGCTCCAAGGATTAAAAACGTAATAGAATGATACCCCAATAACACAAATTAATGGAATAACTTGCGTCTATAAATATAGATTACCTCTGTGATAACTCCAGTAACTATTATTCAACCGCTAAACGCTTAATAAGCATATAAGAAAATACTAATATAGTCTAGCGTTTACATAAAGGTCTTTGATCAGGGGTTTCTACCGCATTCACTATTGCATCAATAAATTCTGCGATTTCATCGCGAGAAACAACCGTTAACATCCGATTTAATACATCAGGCTTAACTGATGCAAAGGTTGATTTCCCACTATTTAAGGTTACGGATAAACCTGCTTGGTCAATCATATCGTCAGGGCTTTCTTGCAATAAAGCCTCATCCATTTCCATCAGCTGGTCGTAGTATGTTTCAATTTTTTCGGAGATATCATCATTAAGATCATCTGCAATTGCTATTACCAAGCCTTCGACATCTGTCTCTTCTTTATTTCTTTCAAACGCTATTTTATGCTGTGTTAAAAACGCAGTGAATAAATCACAGGGTAGTGCATGGAAAAAGATATATTCGATCATAAATTCATTACCGCTGTTCAGTAAACTGAAACAGTCGCGCAAAGGTCAACTGTCCTTTATAATTTGGATATTATTTAGTTTTTGAGAATATGAGTTTGACACACTATCCCATGACACGCATGAGAAGAATGCGTACTGACAGTTTTTCACGTCGTTTAATGAGCGAAAACAAATTATCAACTGATGATTTAATTTACCCTGTTTTTGTTATCG
>CAZORZ010000231.1:0-3070 GCA_964582255.1 uncultured Gammaproteobacteria bacterium
AAAAGGGATGTCATGTACGTGGAAAATTACCGAAGCGCTTAGTAAACATTACCGCCTTAAATAGCGAAGGCGTAGATGTCGGTATCAATATTTTCATGGACGCATAAAAAATACCTTTCTAGCCTTCATTCCTTGCTTATTGAGTGCTTAAAATAGCTTGGCAGACTGTTTCAACTTGAGCATCTGTCATTTCAGGAAATACAGGAAAAGAAAGGCAGCGCTGAGAAATACTTTCAGTGACCGGCAGGGATACTGTCTGAGTATCGCCAAATGCTTTTTGCTGATGCAGTGGTACAGGATAATATACCGCGCAAGAAATATCTTGAGCTAATACATGCTCTTTAATGGCATCACGCTTATCTGATAACACAGTGTACTGATGAAATACATGGTCACGGTCATCAGGGATGTTAGGTGTTTTAATGGGGGAGTCGGCGAGTAAACGGTTATATAATTTAGCCACACGTAAACGATTTTGATTATATTCATCAATGCGCTTTAATTTAATGCGTAAAATAACCGCTTGAAGCTCATCAAGGCGACTGTTGTAGCCGATTACATCATGGTGATATTGTTTGCTGCTGCCGTGATTCCTATATATTTTTATTTGCTCGGCTAGCTCATCAGAATTAACAGATATGAGACCACCATCGCCATAACACCCTAGATTTTTACTGGGGAAAAAACTAAACGCGCCTAGGTCACCAATGCCTCCGGTCATGGTGCCGTTATACTGGCTACCAAAAGACTGAGCACAATCTTCGATGACTTTTAAATCATGCTCTTGAGCTAGAGCCATAATAGGTGTCATATCGGCTGCTTGGCCAAAGATATGAACTGGAAGTATGGCGGCGGTCTTATCTGTTATCGCTAGTTTTATTTTTTCCACATCAATATTTAATGTGTCTTCATCTATATCGACAAAAACAGGTGTGGCGCCGACATAACAGATAGCCTCTGCTGTCGCGATAAAGGTGAAAGCCGTGGTGATCACTTCATCACCTGCTTTAATACCCGCCGCTAATAAGGCTAAGTGCAAAGCATCCGTGCCAGAGGCGCAACTAATGGCATGTTTTACGCCTAAATAACTAGCTGCTTCTTGTTCAAAAGCCTGAACATTCGGGCCTAAAATATAGCGTGTTTCGCCTAATGCTTGAATGATAGCGCTGTCAATTTCTGACTTTAATGACTCATATTGACTTTTAAGGTCAACCATAGGTATAGACATATTATGTACCGTTAATTAATTGGGTTATTGCTAAGGCTGTTTGTAATACCCGTTTGCCATCTTCACCGGTTACTTTGGGTTGTTTTCCTGTGGTGATGGCAGTGATAAAATCTAAAACTTCTAAATTTAAGGCATCAGTATCATCAAAGGTATTTTCTGCATGTTCAATTTCGGGGAACCCGTTTTCAGTAATGTCTAATCCAGGTCGATTAACTGCTACGATTTTGCTTTGAAAGTCGGCTGAGATATACGCATCTTTTTGAAATATGCGTAGTTTACGTTCACTCTTGCGGCTAATACGGCTTGCAGTTACATTCGCCACACAGCCGTTTTCAAACTCAATTCGAGCATTTGCAATATCAATTTCATTGGTTAAAACAGAAATTCCGCTAGCAGATATATGCTTAATAGGGCTGTCGATCAAATCTAAAATGATATCAATATCATGTACCATCAAGTCTAAAATAACGCTGACATCAGATGCTCTGGGTGAAAATGAGGCTAAACGGGTTGATTCGATAAATTTTGGGTCATGCAGTTCTTTAGTGATACCAAGCATGACAGGGTTAAAGCGTTCGATATGACCGACTTGCAAAACCACGTTTTTCTCAAGGGCAATATCAATGAGTTCTTGAGCTTCCTCTAAGGTTTCAGTAATGGGCTTTTCTATTAAACAATGAACACCGGCTAACAGACACTGCTTAGCAATCTCAAAGTGCAAACTGGTTGGCACGACAAGGCTAACGGCATCAACTTTTGTTAAGATCTCTTTATAATTAGACGATGCTTGTGCATTATATTTTTTTGCGATTGTTTGAGCTGTTGCTAAGTCAGCATCCACCACGGCAACGAGCTGACACTCAGAATGGGCAGCGTACTTATCAGCATGCCATTTCCCAAGGTGTCCTACTCCAATAACAGCAATTTTTACTAATTTTGACATCAATATACACTCGTTAAAATTGCCGTGATTATAACGTAAGCAACAATTCCTTAACAGTTAATGTTACCGAAGCGATAACCTGATTTGCTGAGGAGAAAGGATGTAGAGACAGCCAAATATGGGGATGATTATTAGCGTGCTATGCCTCGTTTACTGTGAATGATAAAGTCGACAAAATATTTTACCTCATCAAACTCTAACATTAAGGGGGCAATTTTTTGCAATGCTTCCTGACGCGTTTTTTTTGATTTTAAGAGGAGGCGAAATGCCTGATGAATAGCTTGAATGCATGCAGTCGAATAACCTTTGCGTTGCAACCCTTTTTTATTGATAGAGACTGTCTTCGCTCGATTACCTGCTGCAATACAAAAAGGTGGGATGTCGGATGTGACGACAGAGCCTAAGCCAGTAAATGCTTGCTTACCTATTTCAGTAAATTGATGAACAGAGGTAAATCCACCAAGAATAGCCATGTCGCCGACAATAACATGCCCAGCAAGAGATGCTGCATTAGCAAAAACGGTATCGTTGCCAACAATGCAATCATGCGCTACATGGGCATAAGCCATAAATAAGTTATTGCTGCCTATTTTGGTCTCTTGATTGCCATCAATAGTGCCGCGATTAAATGTGCAATATTCTCTGATGGTATTATTGTCGCCGACGATTAAGGTTGTTTCTTCACCTTTATGGTGTGAATCTTGAGGGGCATCGCCTAATGATGAGAATTGATAAATAGTATTGTTTTTGCCAAATACACTAGGGCCATTAATAACCACGTGCGATTTAATAATGCAGTTTTCCCCAATCTCAACGTCAGCGCCTATGATTGTATAAGGGCCAATTTCTACGTTTTCAGCGATCTTTGCTAAAGGATCAATGATGGCGGTTGAATGTAT
>CAZORZ010000232.1:0-337 GCA_964582255.1 uncultured Gammaproteobacteria bacterium
AATACCTTCACGATCAATATTTGGTTCACCAAAGCTGACACCATTTTTTTCCATATGCGCAGCTTCATTGATAATTTGAGCTGTGTGCAATAAAGCTTTTGAGGGAATACAACCCACGTTTAAACACACACCACCTAAGGTATCGTAACGCTCAATTAAGGTTACTTTTTTACCTAAATCAGCTGCTCTAAAGGCTGCGGTATAACCACCAGGACCAGCTCCTAATACTAATACTTCGGTGTGATTTTCTGATTTTGTAAATTCACTAGGTGTTGTTGGCGCAGCAGTTTCTGCTTTAACAGACGCTACTTTTTCCGCAGGTGCTTCTTCTTTAGTT
>CAZORZ010000232.1:359-3067 GCA_964582255.1 uncultured Gammaproteobacteria bacterium
TTGTCCAAATACAGTACCCGTGGAGACCTTATCGCCAACTGATAGCGTTAAAGATGTGACTGTACCAGATGCAGTTGCTGGAATATCCATGGCTGCTTTGTCTGATTCCAAGGTGAATAAAGAATCTTCTTTTTCGACTTTATCGCCAACGGCAACGTGAATTTCAATGACTTCAACATCGTTAAATTCACCAATATCTGGAACTACTAAATCAATCTGACTCATTATAACAATACTCGTTTCATGTCTGCAATAACTGCACTTAAATAGGATGTAAACCGTGCACCTTGAGCACCGTCTATCACACGATGATCGTAAGATAATGCCAATGGTAAAATATTACGTGCCGCAAAAGTACCATCTGCTTGATAAACAGGGCTCATTTTTGACCTCGCTACGCCTAAAATAGCCACTTCGGGTGCATTAACAATCGGTGTAAATTGTGTGCCGCCTATGCCACCCAAACTAGAAATCGAAAAACAACCGCCTTGCAAATCAGCAGGCATTAATTTGCCTTCTCTTGCTCGACCTGCCACTGCGGACACCTCTGCTGCAAGCTGGTAAATGCCTTTTTTATCAACATCTCTAATAACCGGCACCATAAGGCCATTCGGTGTGTCGACTGCTACACCGATGTTATAATATTTCTTAAGGATTAGATTTTCACCCGATGGGTCTAGGCTAGCATTAAAATTAGGAAATTCTTGCAAAGCTGAGACAACCGCTTTCATGATGAAAACTAAAGGCGTTAAACGCACACCTTTGCGTTCTGCTTCTTTTGCTAAAGACTTTCTAAAGGCTTCTAAATCGGTAATATCAGATTCATCAAATTGTGTCACGTGTGGCACAGTGACCCAGCTGCGATGCAAATGTGCTCCAGATATTTTTTTAATACGGCTTAGGGCAGATAATTCAATCTCACCAAATTTACTAAAATCAATTGCTGGCGCTGTCGAAACAGCAAGTCCACCCGTATTTGAATCAGATCCAGATTGTATCGCAGACTTAACAAACGCTTGAACATCTTCCTTTATCACACGGCCTTTATCACCTGTGCCTGTGACAGCAGTAATCTCAACACCAAGTTCACGTGCAAAACGCCTAATAGCAGGGCTTGCATGCGACTCAGAACCATCTGCTGTTACGGCAACAACTGGCTGTGGAGTTGGTTTTGTATCAACGACAGCTGGTTTTTCTGCAACAGGAGCTTCAACAGTGTCTTTTGTCACTTTGGGCTTAGGCTCACCAGCAACATCACCACTGACTTCAATTGTAGCAATGGTAGAGCCTTGTGCAATTTTATCACCGACACTCACTGCTAAAGTCTTAATCATCCCTGCAAATGGCGATGGAATCTCCATTGTGGCCTTATCTGACTCTAGTATTATGATTGAATCATCTAAGGCGACCGTATCTCCTTCGGCGATTAAAATCTCAATAATTTCTATTTCGTCAAAATCACCTAAATCAGGTAATGTAATGGTTTCTATATTCGACACGAATCAGTCTCCTGCTTTTATTTTAATTCTATTTAAGTAATGACAGCCTAAACAGTCATTGTTTATACAGTAATGGGATTTGGCTTATTAACATCAATATTATATTTTTTAATGGCCTTATCGACGACATCAGCTTTGACTAAACCTTCGTCCAGCAATGAGGTTAACGCGGCTAAAACCACATAATAACGGTTCACTTCAAAGAACACGCGTAATTTAGCGCGTGTATCACTGCGGCCAAAACCATCTGTACCGAGTACGTTATAACTCATAGGAATAAATTCACGAATTTGATTCGCATAAATACGGGTGTAATCGGTGGCAATAATTGCAGGGCCTTTTTTACCCGTTAATTGTTGCGTAATGTAAGGCACAGCGGATTTTTTACCTGGATTCAACTGATTAACACGCTGAACGGCTTGCGCTTCTCGCGCCAGCTCATTAATACTGGTCATGCTCCAAATATCAGCTGCCACACCAAAATCTTCTTTTAACAATTCTGCTGCTGCAATCACTTCTCGTAAAATGGTGCCACTGCCTAATAACTGTACTTTTAGCTTAGTATCTTTAGTTTTGGCAAACTGGTACATACCTTTAATAATAGCTTCTTCAGCACCTTTTGGCATTTCAGGGTGCTTATAATTTTCGTTCATTGCAGTAACATAGTAAAAACAATTTTCACCTGCTTCATACATTCGTTTCATGCCGTCATGGATAATAACGGCTAATTCATAAGCAAAGGTTGGATCATAAGCCTTGCAGTTAGGAATAGTGCCTGCGGTAATTAAACTGTGCCCATCTTGGTGCTGCAAACCTTCTCCAGCCAGTGTGGTTCTACCTGCTGTGCCGCCAATTAAAAAGCCACGCACTTGCATGTCACCTGCTGCCCATGCCAAATCGCCAATACGCTGAAAACCGAACATTGAATAGTAGATGTAAAACGGAATCATATTGATGCCGTGTGTGTAATATGAGGCTCCTGCCGCAATCCACGATGAGAATGCACCTGCTTCGTTAATGCCTTCTTGTAAAATTTGTCCTTTTTTATCTTCGCGATAATACATCACTTGATCTGAATCCATTGGCTCGTATAGCTGGCCTTTACTGGAATAAATACCCAATTGACGGAACATGCCTTCCATACCAAAAGTACGCGCTTCGTCTGGCACGATAGGCACAATGTTTTTACCAATTTCTTTATGACGCGCT
>CAZORZ010000233.1:0-3048 GCA_964582255.1 uncultured Gammaproteobacteria bacterium
ACAGGTTGTTACGCCTTCTGCTGCTTCAATTGACACGGTAAAGTTAGTTGCCAATTGCGCATTATTTTCTCCAACCATTAAGGGTAAGCGTAATTGCTGACAACGCTTTTGACTAAGCGTTAAGCATATTAGGCCACGACCATACTGCGCCATAAAATTAATATCTGCTGGTGTCACTGCTTCTGCCAGCATAATGAGGTCACCTTCATTTTCACGATCTTCATCATCCATAATGACGACCATCTTTCCAGCTTTAAGGTCTTCTATAATTTCTTCTGTGGTGTTTAATTTCATAGTGTTATGGCTTGATAAAACCTGATTGAGTTAAGGTGGCTAATAAAGAGTCATCTTTTGATGTATTGGCGGTTAATAACCGCTCTAAATATCGCGCAATAATATCGACTTCAATATTCACTTTTGTCCCCGACACATAGTGTTTAAATATGGTGTTTTCAAGGGTATGCGGCACTATATTTATACCAAAGCGATTTTTTTCAATTTTATTGATCGTTAAACTTGCTCCATCAATGGTAATAGAGCCTTTTTCGGCAATGTATTTTGCCAAATCTAATGGCGCATCAAATTCATAGCGAATGGAGCGGCCATCATTAGTCAAACTCACCAACTCCGCTTGACCATCGACATGGCCACTGACGATATGTCCACCTAATGCAGTATTTAAGGTGAGTGCTTTTTCCAAGTTTACATCACTGCCCACGTTGATGTTTTTTAAACTGGTTAGGTTTAAGGTTTCATTAGACACGTCTGCACTGAATTGGTTTTTGCCATATTCAATAGCAGTTAAACACACGCCGTTTACCGCGATGCTGTCGCCTAAATCAGATTGAGTTAAATCTAGCTCACCGACATTAATGCTTAATCGTGCATCCCCACCTTGAGGCGTGATGGAGGCTATAGTACCAACTGATTGAATAATCCCTGTAAACATAACTTATTTTTGTTCTTTAAGATCAATAACATAAGACGTCATGGGTAAGCTAGATGAACGATCAAATTCAGCCCCCGCACGCACGCCAATTTTGGCAATATCTTCCGCACTATCAAGCGCATCATACACACTGTGCATAGCGCCTAACGCAAATTCAGACCCTGAACCTATCGCCCAAAATTGCTCGTATTGATCTACTTCTCTTAACGCATACACACCATAAATACCCGACCGATTCATAATCAGTGCATCTATGCGCGTTGACTCATAAACATCGTCATCTTCTTCTTTACTGTTTAAAAAATATTTCTCTTTTAAAATGGGGTGTAGTTTGCGTAAGCTTTCGAAAATAGCTAAGCGATCACTAAAATCAAGTATCTCAGGCTGCGCTTTAAACAGTGATTCTAACACTAATTGATGCGCAGCACTGCCAACCACACCCATGTGATTTTCAGCAAATTTTAAAATTTTATCCGCATGCTTTATATGTTTAGAGGCCAATTTAGTGTCGCCAAAACTGGTCAATGAATCCGCCGCGATACAGGCCTGATTATTTTTTACAACAGCAACAATAGTGGACATCATTTCATCAAAAGTTAAGTGGTTAGAAATTGTAACCTAAAAAGAGCCATTAAGTGAATCCCTTACTTGTTAAATCATGAAGCCCTTATTTAAGGATAGCATTGCAGATAGCCTTGAAATTTAGAACATTCGGATGCTAAGAAGAGCGATTACTCTTGGTATTAGGCGTAACGTGCAGAGTGTTAGCTAACTTTATTGTGCTAAAATCAGCCATCATCAAATTTTGTAAATGATGACGGCTGCTTTTAGTTATTTTTATTTATAAAAACCAACAGATTTGTTCTTATAAATATGTGGCGACCTTACTTTTATAAATCTTTTGCTAAACTAAATGCACCACGTACTTGGCCTAAGCTATAACCTCTAGCCATGTCATTAGGGTACGATTTTTTGAGTGCTACCTCAACGGGTGCACCTATTTCACTGGCATGACACGCTAGGCACACAGGTTCTACGCCTTGTGCTTTCATAAAACGAAATTGCCCATCAACGACTTCAGCATAAGCCATTTTCTTAACCGACTCTCCTGCTGCTTGCCTTTTATCAAATTCTTTTAAAACCTTTGCTTCCCAAGAGTCTGGTATCGCTGTTTTAGAATTTCTGGCTTTAAGGCTCACACGACGGACATCCCACCCTGTTTCTTTGCTTAAACGATTTGCAATAGCAGGGGCTTGAACTGAACATACATCAATTGCATGTACTGGACCACCCATTTTCATTGCTTTTCCTAGTTCAGGTTTTAGCGCCCCACCAAATTGCTTTACAATGCTGATGGCTTCATTTTTTAATGCTTTTTTGTCGACTTCTGCTGCATAAGCTTGCGTTGATAGCGCTAAAACAACAGTCGAGATAAAAATAATATTCATGTGTGACCTTTTAATTAAAATAAATTTTCTAAAACGCAGCGAAGAGTTAATACACGTTTTATTGCTCTCTAATTATACAGGAAAAATCGATGCTTTTTTAGGCGCTATCTAAAAAACAGTTCAATTTTCTTCTAAATAAATCGGTTTTAATTGTAATTTAAGGTCTTTGCCAATGTGGGTCACGTTATCAATCACTAAATCTATGGCTTGATCCATTTGAGTTAACTCACCAATATCAAGCAATCCCATAGCTTGCACGCCTAACAGCTTAGGCGCCATATAAATGACCATTTCATCAACCAACTGTGCCTTTAACAAAGCGCCAGCTAAGCGTGAACCACATTCAGTATGCACCTCATTAATGCCTTGTTGTGCTAGCACTTGCATCACTTGGTTTAACGCCAGTGGCTGCTCATTATCGCTTAATTGAAATACCACACAACCTACATCTTCTAATTGTTTTGATTTTTGAACGTCAGCTGTTGATGTGAAAACCCATGTTTCTCCTTCCAATAACAACATTTTTGCATTTAAAGGCATTTTTAACTGAGAATCCAATACCACTCGTATCGGCTGCTGAATATCCTTATTTATCATCAGTTCTTGCGTATTTAAACGCACATTTAATGAGCGGTCATCACTTAATACGGT
>CAZORZ010000234.1:0-2521 GCA_964582255.1 uncultured Gammaproteobacteria bacterium
TTTAAATAGTGTAAAAATACCGTCAGCTATAAAGACCATAAAAATAAGAGCCTTCGATTCAGTGCATGGCTTTGGTGGTTTGGAGCAGCACGTGCCTTTATAAAGAGTTTATTTATAACTCACGTAAATCTGGTCCTTGCCTAATAGTTCATGCAAATCATTTAAACATTTTTCGTTAGGATTTATTTGCCAGTCTAAACCGGCTTTAAAGGTGTATTGATAGCCATTATTTTTTTGATGCATGAGCAAAGGTTTGCCATTGTTTTGCCTGAAGTTGATAAGCGTTTGTTTGAGTTTATCTAATGTCGCGATATTGACTTCAGGCGATAAATTTAAATGAATAGCGTGGGCGAAAGTGTCGCGATAGTCATCAAGCGTTTTAATCATTTGGCAACGCATTCGAATACCACCGTTGTATTCATCGTATGAGGCTCCACCACGAGCAATGACAATGCTGTCTTTTTTAATGATCTCTTCAATGTCGGCAAAATGCTCTGGAAACACGCGGACATCAATACGCCCTGTGTTGTCATCTAAGGTATAAAAAGCTTCTTTTTCGCCTGTATTGGTTAGTTTGATGCGTATCCCTATGACGAGCCCTGTGACCGTAGCATCGACCGCCTTTTGTCGGTAACCGCCTGCACTGCTGTCGTCACGATAGAGCTGTTGATACCAATAATGTAAGTTGTTAGAGGCGATTTGTTTTAATTCTTTTTCGAATACTTGGATTGGGTGGCCTGTTAAAAATAAGCCTAAGCAATCTTTTTCATGGAACAGCCGTGTTTTTTCATCCCATGCAGGCACATCGGGTAAATGACTTTCAGGAATTGTTTCATTAGGGTCTTCGAAGAGATCCATCATGCCTGCGTTTTTGTTTTTTTGTATGCGCTCAGCAGATTGAATAGCAAAGCCTAAGTGCTTGAATAAAGAGGCTCTATTTGTGCTAAAAGGCTCGAAAGCACCACTATAAACTAAACTTTCCATCACTCGTTTATTGGCTTTAGATAGCTCTACTTGAGTGCAAAAATGGTCTAGATTTTCATAGTTGCCATTTTCTCGACCAGCTACGATAGAGTCGATGGCAGCAGAGCCTATGCCTTTAATAGCGCCTAAACCATAGATGATCTTACCCTTTTCAGTGGTGGTAAATTGATAATGTGATTGGGTGACATCGGGTGGCACGACTTCAATATTCATGTTGCGACATTCTTCGACTAAGATCACCACCTTTTCGGTATTATCCATATCTGCCGACATAACAGCGGCCATAAATTCGGTCGGATAATGTGTTTTTAACCATGCTGTTTGATAGGCAACTAAAGCATAAGCAGCAGAGTGAGATTTATTAAAACCATAGCCTGCAAATTTTTCAATTAAGTCAAAGATATAGATGGCTGTTTCTTCTTTAACATTATTTTTTACACAACCCTCGGTAAAAACAGAGCGTTGTTTTGCCATTTCATCAAGGTTTTTCTTGCCCATCGCACGACGTAAAATATCTGCACCACCTAAGGAAAAACCGGCTAATACCTGTGGTATTTGCATAACTTGTTCTTGATATAAAATAACGCCGTAGGTCGGTTTTAATATTTCTTCACAATCGGGGTGAGGGTATTCAACTTTAGCTCGGCCATGTTTTCGGTTGATGAAATCATCAACCATGCCTGATTGCAGTGGGCCGGGGCGAAACAAGGCAACCAATGCGATAATATCTTCAAAACAATCAGGCTTTTGACGTTTGATTAAATCTTTCATACCGCGTGATTCAAGCTGAAACACGGCTGTGGTTTGAGCTTCTTGTAGTAGCTGATAGGTTGCCACATCATCTAATGGTATACGGGCAATGTCGACGGGATCAGGGTTATTTTGGGCTATGTTTTTAAGAGCCCAATCGATAATCGTTAGAGTCCGCAAGCCTAAAAAGTCAAATTTTACTAAGCCGATGTCCTCAACATCATATTTATCGAATTGTGAGACTTGGCTGCCACCCCCTTCTTCACAATAGACAGGGGTGAAATCAGTTAGATTACTGGGTGCTATAACCACACCGCCAGCGTGTTTTCCTACATTACGTGTTAAGCCTTCTAACGATTTTGCCATGTCGATGAGGTCACTGACTTCTTCATCTTCACGATATAACTCGGCTAATTCTTCACACTCAGTGAGTGCTTTATCAAGCGTCATTCCTATTTCAAATGGAATGAGTTTGGCAATGCGATCTACAAACCCATAGGGATGCCCAAGCACACGACCCACATCACGAATAACGCCTTTAGCTGCCATGGTGCCATAGGTGATGATTTGCGATACTTGTTCTTTGCCGTAAGTGCGTGATACATAATCAATAACGAGTTCACGTTTGTCCATGCAAAAGTCGATATCAAAATCAGGCATTGAGACACGTTCGGGGTTTAGAAATCGCTCAAATAGTAGGTCGTATTCTAAAGGGTCGAGATCGGTTATTTTTAGGGCATAGGCGACTAAAGAGCCTGCTCCTGAACCACGGCCAGGGCCCACAGGA
>CAZORZ010000234.1:2535-3048 GCA_964582255.1 uncultured Gammaproteobacteria bacterium
TCTGGCAACTGTTGTAAAATCTTGAACGATTAAAAAATAACCAGGAAATTTCATGCCGATAATGACGTCTAATTCTATATTGAGTCGGTCGATATAATCTTGACGAACCAGTTTTTCACCTTCTGGCAATTGTTCTTGCAAGAAGGTCATACGCTGTTCTAAGCCTTTTTCAGAAATCTCTCTAAAGTAGCTGTCTTCGGTGTGGCCATCAGGAATGGGGAAGGCTGGTAAATAGTTTTTACCCAGTGTTAAACGCACATTACAGGCTTGAGCAATACGCACGGTGTTTTCTATGGCTTCAGGAATGTCTTTAAACAATTCCACCATTTCATCTTTGCTACGGAAATATTGGTTTGGGTTATAACGCTTTGGGCGGCGACTATCATCAAGGGTGTAACCATCGTGTATCGCAACGCGAACTTCATGACGGTCAAAATCACTTGAGTCTAAGAAACGCACATTATTGGTTGCTACGACGGGTAGGCTTCTATCACTGGCCAGTTGGATGGCACG
>CAZORZ010000235.1:0-381 GCA_964582255.1 uncultured Gammaproteobacteria bacterium
AACGTCAACAAATACCTTAAAGGTGTCAAAATGTATGGTTGTATCAAATTCTGTCGCTTCATCAGTAAAGGTCATGCCATAGGTCATGCAGCCACAGCCGCCGCCGCCAACATAAATACGAATGCCATTAACATCGTCTTCACTGGCTGTAATTATTTCATTAAGTTTTTCTTGAGCAGAAGCCGTTACTTCAAGCTCTTCGTTAGTTAAAACAGCATCAAATTCAGCATCGACATATTCGTGAGGAATAGCTGATTTTTGTGGTGGGGTATAGATGCCTAGATTTTCCATAATAAACTCCGAAAATTAATGTAGGTGTAGAATATCATATTTTTATAATGACGAACATTTACAAATCTGTAGGCGTTTAATAGAAATTAA
>CAZORZ010000235.1:396-3033 GCA_964582255.1 uncultured Gammaproteobacteria bacterium
AAAGCTTGCAAAGATGTTGTTTAGTGATGGCTGAAGCGATAACGCCAGCACCCATAATCGAGAAGACGACGTGATTAATCCATTCAGGCGCAGAGCCATTATGGTGAAACAATGAGCTTAGCGCGATTCCTGCGATTGCAGCAATAATGAAGCTAAAAAATAAAGTTAAAACGGGCATAATTTAGACCTAAGTATTAGTGCTTACTAATATACTAATGTTTGTACTGATTGCAAGGCTTAATGATCAATTAATTGCTTTAAGTTAGCTATTTTTAATGCGTTAAACGATAACGAATTGTACAATCTCTTTCTTTTTACTCAGGGGATAATGATGTTTACCAAAGACATGACCATTGCAGGCTATGATGATGAGCTGTGGACAGCGATTCAGCAAGAAGATGTGCGCCAAGAAGATCACATTGAATTGATCGCATCAGAAAACTATACCAGCCCCCGAGTGATGCAAGCTCAAGGGACGCAGCTAACGAATAAATACGCTGAAGGTTATCCCGGAAAGCGTTATTACGGTGGTTGCCAATATGTTGACGTAGCAGAGTCATTAGCTGTTGCGCGAGCTAAAGAACTATTTCATGCAGACTATGCTAATGTGCAACCGCATTCAGGCTCTTCGGCTAACACCGCTGTGTATATGGCGTTAATCAATGCTGGTGACACTATATTAGGTATGAGTTTGGCAGATGGAGGTCATTTAACTCATGGCTCTAAAGTCAGCTCTTCAGGCAAGCTTTATAATGCCATTCAATATGGTTTGAATAATGAGACAGGTGAAATTGATTACGAACAAGTTGAAAGCTTAGCTAAGGAGCACCAGCCTAAAGTCATCGTGGCAGGCTTTTCTGCTTATTCACGTATTGTCGATTGGCAGCGTTTTCGTGATATTGCAGACTCTGTGGGTGCTTATTTGTTTGTCGACATGGCTCATGTCGCAGGCTTGGTGGCAGCAGGTGTATATCCTAGCCCAGTAAACATTGCAGATGTGACGACCAGTACGACGCACAAAACCTTACGCGGCCCTCGTGGCGGCATTATCTTAGCTAAGGCAAACCCTGCTATTGAGAAAAAACTTAACTCTTTGGTGTTTCCAGGTACTCAAGGCGGCCCCTTAATGCACGTAATTGCAGGAAAAGCAGTTGCATTTAAAGAGGCGTTAGAAGATGACTTTAAGGTGTATCAGCAGCAAGTCGTTAAAAATGCTCAGGCTATGGCAAACACCATGTTAGCTCGTGGCTATAACATCGTTTCTGGTGGTACAGACAATCACTTATTTTTAGTTGATCTTATTAATAAAGGTTTAACAGGTAAGGCTGCTGACGCAGCATTAGGCAATGTGCATATTACGGTAAATATGAATGCTGTGCCGAATGATCCTCAATCACCATTTGTGACATCTGGTTTAAGAATAGGTACGCCAGCGATTACCACACGTGGTTTTAATGCCGAAGACTGCGCTGAATTGGCAGGTTGGATTTGCGATATTTTAGACGATATTGACAATGAAACAGTTGCCAATGATGTGCGTGAAAAAGCCAAAGCAATTTGCGCGCGTTACCCTGTTTACGAGAAATAGTTTTTTAAATGAAATGTCCCTTTTGTAGCGCACCAGACACCCGTGTGGCTGATTCACGTTTGGCTAGCGAATCTAGCCAAGTACGCCGCCGTCGAGTGTGTGGGGCTTGTGACTCACGGTTTACCACCTATGAAACACCATTGCTGAATATGCCAGTGGTGGTAAAAAGCGACCAAACTCGCGAACCCTTTGATGACGTGCGTCTGCGTAGCGGCATGCAAAAGGCATTAGAAAAAAGACCAGTGTCAATTGAGCAAATTGAAGATGCGGTTAATCACGTAAAAAAACAGTTAGTCGCATTAGATGGTCGTGAAGTCGCTTCGAGAGCGATTGGTGATATGGTGATGCATGAACTGCAAAAACTAGATCATGTGGCTTACATTCGTTTTGCCTCGGTGTATTTAAGCTTTGAAGATTTACAAGCATTTGATGAAATAATAAAACGCTTAGAAAAAGAGCCCACGCCAGAAATGCAACGCAGCCAAATACCATTGATTGCCGACGATGAGTGAAAAACCGGCTTTAAATCATCAATATTGGATGGCTAAAGCGATTCGTTTGGCACGACAAGGCTTATATACCACGCGTGAAAACCCACGAGTTGGCTGTGTTATTGTTAAAGACCAGCAACTCATCGGTGAAGGTTTTCATGCCTATGCTGGCGAACCACATGCAGAAATTCATGCGCTAAATAGTGTGTTGGATAAAATGCAGTTATTAGACAGCATAATTTATGTCACGCTAGAGCCCTGTGCTCATACAGGTAAAACACCACCCTGTGTCGATGCACTATTAGCCATCAAACCCAAAACAGTGGTGATTGCGATGCAAGACCCTAATTTACGGGTGGCAGGTAAAAGCATCGCTAAGTTAAAGCAACAAGGCATAGAAGTGATTGTCGGTATATTAGAGTCTCAATCCTTTGACTTAAACAAAGGGTTTATAAAGCGTATGTCGACTGATTTACCCTATTTGCGTTTAAAAATGGCAATGAGCCTAGACGGAAAGACAGCCCTTAAAAATGGTCAAAGCGAATGGATAAGTGGTGT
>CAZORZ010000236.1:0-3026 GCA_964582255.1 uncultured Gammaproteobacteria bacterium
AAATTCGGTCAGTTCCATACAGGGATTGCAAAGGTAATTTGACGAGATTAGGTTGTTTTTTGAGCTTGACGTGAAGCTTTAAAAAATTACCCACTTTAAGCCATTGCTGTCCTTGGGTAATGCGAAAATAAACTTCAATGCCATTAAGTGTCGCTTGTCCTGCAATTCTAGATAATTGCAGTGAAATGGTGTTGCCAGAAAAAGTTGCAGTGGCTTGAATGGTTTGACCGCTTAACAGCATTTGTTGGATTTCGTGTTGATACAAGGCAGGCACACGAGTTTTAGCTTCTAACTGGTCTGTTGGGTATAGGCTTAATAATGCTTGGGCGGTTTTAACGCGATCTCCATTTGACACCTCGACACGGGTAATAATGCCATCAAAATTAGCGGTAACGGTGCTGCGTGTGAATGCTAAGTTGGCCTGTTCTAAGCTGGCATTAAAGCGCATTTTTTTAGCATCGAGTTGTTGTTTTTTTGCGGAAAATTGAGCCACTTCAGTGGCTTTGTTTAGGGTCGAAAGCTGTTGTTTGGCGAGCGCACTTTTAGCATTAGTTAATGTGCTATCAGAGCCTAAGCCTTTTTGCTTAAGGCGCTTTACGCGATCCATCTCAGACTGGCTGAGTGCTAATAAATCTTTTTCGAGTTGCAATGCTTGTTTATTAGTATCGTGCTTTAGCTCTAGTTGAATAAGCTGTGCTTGAATATCTAATACATCGGCTTTAGCTTGAACCACGCGATTCATAAAATCTTGTGGTTCAAGGGTCATTAAAATATCGCCTTGCTTAACATGGTTCCCTGACTTAACCATCGTCTGCTTAACAATACCTGCGGCAGGGGCAGATGCGGTATGCAATGCCCAAGACTCAACGGTAGCAAATAAAGTCAGATCAGCGGCCGCATTTTCAAGTCGAACAGTTTGCACATCAACCTGCCATACTTTTTCTTGCGCCTTGGGTTTTTGACGTTCAGCTTTGCTGGATTTTAAAAAGCTAAAACTGCCAAGTGCTAGGGCAATAATTAAAACGGGCAGTGCTATTTTTACGATTTGTTGTCTTGTCATTTTTTAGAATAAAAAAGGTTTTGAAACATCATAAGAGGATGTAGTATTGAGTCAATCTTTAAGTCAATCTTTAAATTATGTGGAATCGGATATGAAGGCGTTTATTATAGGTGTTTTGAGCAGTTTTTTTGTTTTTAGTTCCGTCTATGCGGCAGAACCAAGCCCTCAATTAGGTGTTGTATCGGGTGGCATTGTGTATGAAACGCCCAGTTGGTTTAAAGAATCATTTTTAGAAATTGCTGAAGATATTGAAGAAGCCAATGAGGAAAATAAACATGTGATGTTGTTTATGCACCTTAATGGCTGTCCTTATTGCAATAAAATGATTGAGGAAAACTTTGCCGAAGACCAACTAAAACCTTATTTACTAGAGCACTTTGATAGTATTGGATTAAATATTCAGGGTGATCGAGAAATAGAGTTTAACGAAACCGTCAGCACCACAGAAGGCAAGTTAGCAAAAATATTAAACGTACAATATACCCCAACGATTATCTTTTTAGGCGAAGGTAACAAAACAGTGCTGCGCTTAAACGGCTATCGCTCACCTGAAGCGTTCAAGCAAGCATTAGAATTTGTTAGCAGTAAAGCCTATTTGAAAACATCATTTAGCCGCTATAAAGCGAACAACATGCCAGATGTAAAATATGCTTTTAAACCGTCTGCTTTATTTAGCGAGACAAAAGACTTTAGCCAGTTGACGCAAGCGACAGCAGTGTTATTCGAAGATAAAAGCTGTGATGAGTGTAGTGCATTTCATACGCAGATATTAGCTAGGGATGAGATTCAAACGCTATTTAAGCGTTATCACTTTGTTCGTTTAGATGCTTTGTCGGAAGTCGACATCATTGATTTTAATGGCAACAAAACAACGCCAAAGAAGTGGGCAGAGTCTCTAGCATTAAGCTATCGCCCCGGTATCATTTTGTTTGATGAAAAGAAAGAAGTGGCTCGTATAGAGTCACAGTTATATCCCTTTCATTTTGAAAGTGTGCTGCGTTTTGGCTTAGATAAGCATTATAAAAGCTATGCCAGCTATTTAGATTTAATGGCTGTGCGTATCGAGCGGCTTACGCAAGAGGGCGTTAACGTCAATATTGGTGCAATGACGTTTTAAGGCGTTAGCTCATCGCTATAATGTTCGTCTATCCAGTCTAGGACTTGATCGGCGGGCAAGGGTTTACTGTAAAAATAACCTTGTAAGCGTTCGCATTTCATTTGTTTTAAAATATCTTTGTGCATTTCTGTTTCTACGCCTTCGGCAACCACTTCAAGGTCTAGGTTATGGGCTAAATCTATAATGGATCGAATTAGTTTTAAATCACCATCTTTAGATTGAATATCAGCAATAAATGAACGATCAATTTTCAGTTCATCCACTGGCATGTGGCGTAAATAAGCTAAAGAAGAATAGCCTGTGCCGAAATCATCAATGGATAAACGGATTCCTAATTGTTTTATTTGTTCCAGTTTATCGAAAATACCAGACTGCTCTTGCATCAGCATACTTTCAGTTATTTCTAAGGTGATTTGCTCAGCATCAATGGCTGACTCCGCCATTATTTTTCCAATATAGGGTAAAAGGTTCACATCTTGTAAATTGGCAGCAGATAAGTTAATCGAAATATTGATGCGGTAACCTTTGGCTAACCATAATTCACATTGATTAATGGCAGATGAAAAAATATAGTACGTCAGCTCATTAATAAAACCATTTTCTTCAGCTAGGGTGATGAATTGATCGGGATTTAAAAAACCCAGTGTTGCATGGTTCCATCGTACTAATGCCTCTACGGCAATAATTTTGTGGTTTTTTGGAGTGACTTGGGGTTGATAATAAAGCTCGAACTCTTGCTTTTCGATCCCTGATTTAATGCTTTCAATAATTAATAGTCGATCAGATCGCCCTGGATCAATATTTTCGTTATAAAAACTTAAGGCGACCAAAACCGTTGAATCACAGCCA
>CAZORZ010000237.1:0-3020 GCA_964582255.1 uncultured Gammaproteobacteria bacterium
AATGTTTTTCAACGGGCAAAAACTATTGCCGCTCAACGTGGCTGGTCTTTTAACTGGCGGTTGGTTGAAGCTCCGAATGTTGGGCATTCATCTCGAGGTATGCTAAGCGCCCCTGAACTTTATCGTGCGATTGGAATACCTGCACCGCCGAGTGAATACCAGCTCCCTGAGGCGGCATAAGCCGTTATGAAACTTTCGCAGAAAGAGCATCCTAAACTAAATTTATATGAACAGTCTAACCTCAGCTAAAAAGGACAGTCTCGTTATCATACGAGAAGATAGCTCAATCGAAAACCCGTCATTTTTCGAACCAGAACGTGCCATAGATTTTGATGTCACCTCTGTTTATTCGGGCTAATATCCACTCTGCGAACCCAGTGATACTGGTACAAACCCCAGTTTCGAGAAGACTTGGTTAAACAGCACTTCACAACATTCTTTGAAGTGCTTGGTGTCATACTGCCACGCCTTATACATAATCGCTGTACACTGGGTACGCCTGATTACTTCACCCATAAAAGTAAATTCAAACTCAATCATTTTTTGAGTACGTTTGCATTGAATTACAGAATATTGCTGGAACGAAAATCAGCTGTGCACGGTGTGATAAAACCAGTCCAAGCGGCGGCTTTCAAGAGCGTTGTCGCCTAAAATTAAATTAAGCCGCCTTAGTTTTTGACTTTTCAGGGTTTAGATTAACTTCATTAATCTCATCCCAGTTTCTAGTGCTTCACTCCATCGTTCAGGGTGCTTTTGCTTTGCCTTTTTATACACCTCTTTGCACTTAGCCAGCATCTGTTTATCATCACCATTATGTCGTGGGCTTGATGTGACAATGTATTCGTTGAACGGTTATGGCGTAGCGTAAAATATGAGGAGGTTTATCTCAATTATACAATTAAAATGTACTGTAATTGGCTAAAAACAGTTACACCTCTTTAATTATTTCTGGTTTATGTATGCCATAACCTTGTGCGAAATCTATGCCCATAGTGCCAATACTGTCTAGTATTTCTTTATTTTCGACAAACTCTGCAATAGTTTTAAAACCAGCTTGATGTGATATTTTGTTAATTGATTGAACAATGGTTGTATCGACAGCATTATTGGCCATATTTAAAATAAAGCTGCCATCTATTTTTACATAATCAACTTGTAGATTTTTTAAATAACTGAAGCTACACATACCACTGCCAAAGTCATCTGAGGCAAAAGAGCAACCTAAACCTCTCGCTTTTTCGATAAAAACGGACGCATGATTAAAGTTTGCAATGGCTGCTGTTTCGGTAATTTCAAAGCATATTTGTTTGGCGTTTAAACCATAATGTGCCATTTTATCACGCACGAAATTAAACAAACCTTCTTCACTAATTGATTTTCCTGATAGATTAATAAAACACATGACCTCTTCGCCAGGTACCTTACCCGACGCTATGATTTTAAACACCTTGTCTATGACATAACGATCTAAGCGCTGAATAAAATCAAATCGCTCAGCCGCATCTATAAAAACAGCAGGTGATATCCATTCTCCCTTATCCTGCATACGTAATAAAAACTCCATACGCACTAAACCGTCCGAAGCTTTCTGTGTTGGAGAAATAAGTTGAAAGGCCATCGAAAACTGGTTTTTATCAATCATTGTAGATAATCGATTGATCCAATCAACATCAGTAAAATGGCCTTCGATATTACTGTCACCTGGCATCACCAAATGCACTTGATTTCGGCCTTGTTGTTTTGCGGTGTAACATGCCGCATCTGCCGTGCTGAGTAATTGCTCTAAATTAGTGGTATGTTTATTTAAGGTGACCGCACCAATGCTAACACCAACCTGCATGATTTTATCATCCCAAGAAAACTTAAAGTCATAAACCGCTTTAAGTATTTTATTAGACACTTCTTTAGCTTGAGAAAGTGAACAGTTTTCCAGCAATATGGCAAACTCATCGCCGCCAAAGCGTACTAAAGTATCACGATTACGCAATACATTTAACATCACATCACTGAGTTGAATGAGCAGTTGATCACCTGCATGATGGCCACAGGTATCATTCACCACCTTAAACTTATCTAAATCCAGACACAGTAAAGCATAAAAATGGCCATGCTCTTTTGCTGATGAAAGTGCGAGCTCTAAGCGCTTATCAAACTCTCTACGGTTAGCTAAACCTGTCAGTGCATCATGAAAGGCTAGGTGCTCGATTTCTTTCATGCTACCGCTAATTTTATCTGCCATGATATTAAAGCTATCACTTAAAGAAGACAGCTCATCAGCTCCTTTCAGATTACAACGACTTTCAAAATCACCTTCCGCAAAACGCACTGTTTGAATACGAATTTGATCCAAGCGGTGGGTTAATAATTTTGCTAACAAAATACTCATTAACATCGAAAGAAGTGCACCAATTAGCCCTATCGTTATTGCACGTTGCTTTATCCGAGTAAATAATGCATCCAATTCGGCGTGAGAAAACTGTATTGATAATTGACCGATGTCATCATCAGCATTATCAAACGTGTGTATTAACAAATAAGTAAGGCTAGTAGCAGCCTCCGCTTCTTCATTATTTAAACCTAACAGTGATTTATCGGAACTGGCAACAACAACACCAAGGTAATCACGCAATACAGCACTGCTTATGTGCGTCGATTCGACCACATCTGAATAAAAGGGCTGCAATTGAAAGTATTGCTCGGTAAATAAAGCCGTTTGACTTACATTTGATAATAGCTTTAATACCGATTGATCTTGTTGCCGAATGAGGGATTTCGCTTCTATAAAAGCAGTTGTCTGTGTTTGCCACAAAATAAGGCCGAGGACAATTAACTGCACCACAAACATTGTTGCTGCAATTTGATATTTTAATGAATAAAAAAACTTCATCGCATTAGCGAATGCACTCGTTAATAGCGCGCATCTTTTATCTGCTGTTTAAACTCAGCAAAATCACTGGCTTTGACTTCTATAAAACCAGTTCGGTTTAATAAATAGCTCTTAACTTCTGACCTAATGTTTT
>CAZORZ010000238.1:0-2968 GCA_964582255.1 uncultured Gammaproteobacteria bacterium
CCGCCCAATACCAAGTTTCAAGATTAAACCAGATACCAAAAGCATTGGGAGTGAAGTTTTGGAGCGCACTGTTATAAACATACGCTTCGTACGAAGCGTATAGAAAGACTACAGGCGCTTGATCAAAGATAAGTTGTTGCCATTCAAAATAGATAGGTTTACGGTTCTCGATTTCTACTACGGTGCGACCAGCATCAATGAGAGGCTGGTTCTCAGGGTGGGTAAAGCGCCAGGCGTTCCATCTAGCATCATCATTCCAGATACCTGATGGATCGGGGTCAGTACCCAGGCTCCAGCCCATGAGATAAGCGTCATAGTCAATATCCTCAAAGCGTTCGGGGTAAACCTTGTCTGCCAGGGCACCAAACTCCATGATTTCCAGCTCTACTTCGATGCCGACATCTGCCAGGTTGTCTTGAATAACGAGAGCAGATTCCATGCGTACCGGGTTGCCGGTAGGATAGCTCAACGTAAAGGAAAATCTCTTACCGTCTTTTTCTAGAATGCCGTCAGCACCGGGAGTCCAGCCTGCTGCTGCCAGTAGTTCTCTTGCTTTATCTGGATCAAAGGGGCGTGCAGCCAAGTCTGGATTAAAGGCCCAACTAACGGTAGACATATGCCCTGGCTGTACGACACCCATGCCGTCTAGCAGTTCATCTACCATGCCCTGGCGATCAATAGCATAAGTAATCGCCTGCCTTACTCTGGCATCGTGGAAAAGCTCATGAGTGTTAAGCAATGCCATGTATTGATAGGCATTTGCAGGAAACTCAACTGTGTTTAAAAAACCTGATTCTTCGAAAGTAGCCCAGTCATCCAAACATGGTGCCATCCAAGCAAGATCCACACCACCGGTCAAGAGCTCGAGTGTAGCTGCGTCTGGGTTGGCTATTTTAATAAAGATCTGTTCAAGTTTGGGGGCTCCACGATGATAATTTGGATTTGCGCGCCACTCTACGAAAGCACCTTCAACATAGCGCTCAAAGATAAAGGGACCACTGCCAACTGGGTGGGTGATTGCTTCATGGTGTTCGAATTCCGCAACAGGTGTTCCTGCAAAAACATGTTTGGGTGATATGCCCCAAGTACTTACACGGAGATGAGCAGGGGCATCTACCGTATCAAAATGAAACTCGATTTCCCTGTCGTTTAAGACCTTGATACCTTCCACGGTATCTGTTTTTCCAGCCTGAAAGTCTTCGAATCCGATAATGTGTTCCCACAGAGTTGCCCTGACACCGGTATAGTCTTCATGCATCATCCACTCAAAGGTGAACAGCACATCGGCGGTGGTAACAGGTACTCCGTCATGGAAATAGATATCATCCCGCAGTTTGTAATAGAAGACTAAACCCTCTTCTCTGATTTCCCACTCTTCTGCCAGGTTGTTGAAAAGAGTCAAATCAGGATTCATGCCCAACATACCGTCAAAAATGCCGGCAAAGGAGTGTGCATCATAAACGCTTTCACTGAGGTTGGGGTTGAAAAGACCTTCCGGCGCACTCCACATAGCGAATACCAGTTTCCCTTCGGGAGCTGCCTCCTCCGCACAGCCTGATACGACAAAAACGGGTAACAACATCAAAAAAACTACCAGAAAAATTAACCACTTACTACGCATTCTAATTTCCCCCTTCATTAAATTTCAATGGCCACTCATAAGAACGATGAATCTGGAAAACATACTTAATTTGTTGATACCACCTCTTTTCTTTGGTTGTCAAGCATCCTTTATTGTATTATCGCAGGCACTGCCTAGCGTGGGGTTATTGTATCATTCTTATATCCCCATTGCTGCGTTGAATCTGAAAACGTTGATTTGAAAGCTTGACAGGCACTGTCTAGCGTAGATCTGATACGCTATTCTTATATTACGCATCTAACAAAAAAATCCTGCTATTTCTTGAAAAAAATTAATTTTATTTTTTTTTGCTCAAATATAATTACTAAAAACCTTTAATTTCCCTTTATTTTTCAGAAGGTTAATGTTATAATGCGAAGGAAAATACTAGAGACTTAAATTCAGGTTAGATTAAATTTGATGCTGCTGGTTTTGGTAGCTAGATTGAGGAGGGAGCATATTTAATGGCTAAGTGGGAGAGGATAGACAACGATAAAATTTCATTGGAAATCGAAGTGCCTGCTAATGAAGTGGATGTGGCCTTGGAGAAATCTTATCGCAAGATAGTAAGACAAGTTGATATTCCCGGATTTCGTAAAGGGAAGGTGCCCCGGTTTATTTTGGAAGCTAAACTTGGCCCGGAAGTTTTGTATGATGATGCGTTGGAAATTTTAACACCTCTAATTTACGAGGCCTATGACAAGATTGTGGAGGAGGCCGACTTTGAGCCGATTGGCGAGCCGGATATGGATTTAGAACAACTGGAAAAAGGGAAATCTTTAATCTTCAAAGTTGAAGTGGAGGTTTTGCCCGAGATTACCTTGCCTGAATATAAGGGGGTATCTGTAGAAAGGGAAGAGAAAGAGATTAATGAATCGGATGTGGAGGAAAATTTAACCAGGATCCAGAACCAACATGCTCGTTTAGTTGCGGTTGAGGATGAAACTGTAGGGGCGCTCAAAGGTAATACCCTGATCATCGATTTTAAAGGATATGTGGCGGGAGAGCCTTTCCCCGGGGGAGAGGCTGAGGGATATTCCTTAGAGCTGGGTTCCAATACTTTCGTCTTAGATTTTGAGGAGCAGCTTGAAGGAGCAAAAATAAATGAAGAGCGTCAAGTGAAGGTTACTTTCCCGACAGATTACCGGGCAGAAGATTTGGCTGGGAAAGAGGCTCTGTTTGAAATTAAGGTAAAAGAAATAAAGATTAAAGAACTGCCGTCCCTTGATGACGATTTTGCCCAAGAAGTAAGTGAGCTTGATACCATGGAAGAATTTAGAGAAGATCTTCTGAATAAGCTAAAAAAGAATGAGGAAATAAGAGCCGTAAGAGAAATGGAAGAGAAGC
>CAZORZ010000239.1:0-2958 GCA_964582255.1 uncultured Gammaproteobacteria bacterium
CTACTTGTTGCTTACCTAAACGGAAATACCAGTCTCCGACGCTTGTATCAACATAAAATTCTCTAAGAACTTCATATTGACCATCATCTTCTCCGCCTTCTAAACGGTCACTGGCAGCTTCACCTTCATTCGACAGTAACACCTCTGCATGAAACGATGAATCTTCACCAAAATCTTTATTAATAAATAATTTTAATGACGTTTCTGTTTTCATCGCATCACCAGCTTCGTGGGCTTCTGTGCTACCTGTCACTGTGCCATCTTCAATAAACAGTCCATATTCTATTTTGGCTTCACCACTGATTTCAAATTCGGCTAATGCGGCGTTTGGTATAAGCAATGCAAGCGCAACAGCACTCGCTAGCGTATTTAATTTAAACATTTCTTTCCCCTAAATTTTTTAACTAAAAATATGAAATACAAATCTTATCGTTTGATTTTTCTTAGTGTTCTTTCTGTCCAAAGACTTGGTTTTAGTTTCGGATCATTATAAGTGACAACTTCTGGTGGAATAACTGCCCAAGTTTCATGTCCTGTTGCAAAAGTTTTGCCGTACCAATAGCCCCAAACTGATTGACGCTTATCATCACCATTAACTGATTGCCAATCACGGTCAATCACTTTGATTTTTTCGCCATTCTTAAAGAAGTCAGTTCTATAATCTGCAAAAGTTTCTACATCTACATAGCTGACACGATCGTCATACCACCAGTTTTCAAATTTTGTGGTGCTTCTTACTTTATAAACAGACTTACCATCTGACACGCAAGATGCGCCGGGCAAATTACGTGTGTGTTTATTTTTTTCATTTTCAGCCAATATCACTTCACCTAAACACCCTTTAAATGTCTCCTTGCCTTCTAAAACATGAGTTTCATCATGAGGTTTTCTTAAAACTACATCACCAAAGGTAAAATCTGTTCCGCCCCATGCATCATCTTGTGCTGGCTCGGCGAAACGACGAATCTTTCTTAATGATGGGATCCAAATTGCATACGATTGGCTTTTACCTACTTCGTCAAAATCGGTGACTAACATGCCTGTACCACGTAGTTTACCTGAACGAAAAATGGCTAAATCTCGTGCCTTGACGTTTGGGTCATCTGCATAGTCATTATTTAAGTAGCGCTCAACGGTAATAGTGGTTGGCTTTTTTCCTTTGGATTTATTAACTAAAACGGTAATTTTTTTACCTTTTTTCTGGATGCCGTAATTGTCAAACCCATAAAAGTGATTAACATAAAAAACCTGATCCATAATTTGATCTGCGGTAACATCTCCCGATGGATAAGCCAAACTACGATCAACCGCTGAAAAAGCCACTGAAGAAATAGTCAGCGAAATTGCCGCTGCAATGGTACTAGTTACCTTTGAAAAACGCATAAAACCCTCTTTAAATTTGAATGTTGTTCTAAAGACTAAAACTGTGAATAAAATCACATTTTTAGTACTTTTTAACACATTATGCTTTTGAAAAAGAATGTCAAACTAAAATTAACCTAAGTTAATCTATATAAGCCATTGATAATATTATGAATAAAGAATCTTCTAATATAGTAAAACACCAAGTTAAACAGGCCCTTGCTGAAGATATGCAACAAGGCGATGTGACGGCTGCATTAATCCCCCGTGAGAATTCACTTACATTTCAATTGCTTAGTAGAGACCACTGTGTCTTATGTGGCAGCGAATGGTTTGATCAAAGTTTTTTACAGCTTGATGCTGATTGCGACATTCAATGGCTGGCTAAGGACTCTGACATGATTTCTGCTAATTCAACGATCTGCACCATTCAAGGCAATGCTCAAAAGCTATTAAGCGCTGAACGATCTGCTTTGAATTTTTTACAAACATTGTCTGGCACGGCGACTGTGACTAACGAATATGTTCAATTAATCAAGCACACCAACTGCCAGCTATTGGACACGCGTAAAACCATTCCTTTATTAAGAGATGCACAAAAGTATGCGGTGAGCTGTGGTGGTGGAAAAAATCATCGTTTTGGATTATATGATGCGTTTTTAATTAAAGAGAACCATATTGCGGCAAGCGAAAGTATTACTCTAGCGGTTAAAACTGCGCGCGTTATGCACCCCAATTTATTGTTAGAAGTTGAAGTTGAGACGCTTCAACAATTAGATGAAGTCATTCATGCAGGAGCTGATCGAGCCTTATTAGATAACTTTAAATTTGAAGCATTACGCGAGGCTGTAGTGATCAATAAACAAAAAATTCAATTAGAGGCTTCTGGTAATATTACTAAAGACACCATTGCTTCTGTGGCAGAGACTGGTGTTGATTTTGTGTCAACAGGCGCTATTACCAAGCATTTGCAGGCGGTAGATTTTTCGTTACGTTTTGCTTAACTTTGCTTCTAATGCCATGAGTCGCTTTGGCGTACCCACATCTGACCATTCACCCCGATAAACTGTTGCCGCTATCACACCGTCTTTTGCCTGCTGTCTAATTATCGGTGCTAAAGCGCGTTTGCCATTTTCTAAACCACTAAAAAATGATTTTTTATAATACCCGATACCTGAAAAGGTAAATTGCTGCTCAGCTTGCGCTAACAATTTTTTATTGTGCACGCCAAAGTCACCCTTTGGATGAAAACTAGGGTTATCAACTAATATTAGGTGTGCTTTAGCTGATAGCAGCTCTATTCGCTCAAATTGAAATTCTGTAAAAACATCTGCATTAATGACCCAAAACTCATTGGCTAAACAAGGCAATGCCTTAATAATGCCTCCTGCGGTTTCTAAGGCTTGGTCTGCTTCGTCACTGTAGTAAATCTGTAAGCCAAAAGTAGAGCCATCGCCTATACGCTGTTTAATTAAACCGCCCAACCAAGCGACATTGATCACCACTTGTTCGATTCCTTGTTGCGCCAATTTTTCTAAGTGATGGACGATTAAGGGTTTACCCTTCACGTCAATGAGTGGCTTAGGCAATGTATCG